>JBALVO010000154.1:0-7682 GCA_036961445.1 Halioglobus sp. | reverse complement strand
TAGAGGGCCTGGAAGGCGGTCGCGTCGGGCTGTTTCTCAAGCTGCATCACGCGATTATCGACGGTGGCGGCGCGATCAAGGCCTTCCGCAGCGCCATGAGCGACGACCCCAAAGACCGGGAAATACGGCCGATCTGGCGGTCTGTGGACGACCCGCCCAAGCGCAAGAGCGGGCGTGTCAGCCGATCCAGATTGGAGAAATTCAAATCCCAGCTCAGCCAGTTGCCCTCGGGTATGGCAGGTTTAACGTCCGGTCTGATGGGTGCTGGGGCTCAGACACTCGGCCTTAAACCGAGCAAAATCACGTTGCCCTACCGGGCACCCGATACGCCCTTTAACGTCTCTACCACGTCATCCGCCAGGTGTTACGGCAGTTGCGAAATCCCTCTGCAAAACGTCAAAGCCGTCGCCAGGGCCGCCGGTTGCACCGTTAACGATGTGGTTATGACCTTCGTCGATGCGGCCCTCCACGATTACCTCAGGGAATACGACCAGGGGCTTGATCGGCCACTGGTGACAGCCATGGCATTCTCCACCCGGACGGAAGCGCACGGTACAGGAGGCAACCAGGTCAGCGCCGACCTGCTTCCCCTGGGAGAGCCGGAGGCGACCATCGTGGAGAGACTTCGGCAGGTTCACGAATCGACGACCCACGTAAAAGACAAGGCACAGAAAATGTCGGCGCCCTTGCGCCAGCTGTACTCACTGTTGTTGTTTGGCGCCGCAACCATCCCGGAGATCACACCGGGGATGACGGCCGCGCCTAGCTATAACCTGATGATGTCCAATATGGTGGGGCCGCAGGAAAAGTTATACCTGGGGGGCGCCCACATGGCGGCTCTTGTCTTTCTGCCTATCGTGCCGCCGAATCCGGGACTGAACGTGACCTTTGCCAGCGTCCACGGCCAGATTTGCCTGGCGGTGGGTGCCACACCGGAAACCCTGCGCGAACCGGCCCGACTTATTGAATTGATACAGGCCCATTTTGCCGATCTGGAACAGGCGCTGGCGCCAAAGAAGCCGGTGCGGAAAAAAGCGGCGGGAAAAAAAACTAGCAAGAAGACACCTGCGCGCAGCAAGAAGGTCGCCAGGTCGGGCGCCAGGAAGAAGGCGGCGTCCACAGGAGGGAAGGTGAAAGCCCGATGATGAAAAGAATGAGCGGTGTAGACGCGCTTTTTCTGGGTATGGAAACGCCCCGGTCGTACATGCACACCTTCAAGATTGCGATTCTTGACCCGGCCTCGCGCCCGGATGGCTGGAGTTACGAATGGTATCGTGAATTAGTCGCAAGGCGTTTGCACCGCATCCCCCAGTTCCGCTGGCGCTACCTGCCGGCTCCGCTGGGCCTGTCACACCCGCAGTGGGTAGAAGACCCGGATTTCTTCCTGGGTTATCACCTGCGCCACATATCCTGCCCGCCGCCCGGTGACCACCGTGCCCTGTGCGAGTTTATGTCATCGGTATACGCCTACCAACTGGACCGCAGCCGACCGTTGTGGAACTGTTGGATTGTGGAGGGACTCGAGGGAGGCAAGGTTGCCCTGGTCACCCTGATTCACCACGCCTATGTCGATGGTGTCGGCGCCTCGCATGCACTGCAGCAGTTCTTCAACCTGCAGGCGGATGATCACGAAGATCCCGAGCCTGCGCTCTGGAATCCGCCGCCCATACCCTCATGGCCTCACCGCCTGTTGGCTGGCGTGGTGGATCTGCCCGGCATTATTGCCAGGTCACTGCCCCCGGCCGTTTCAGGCATCTACCGAAAGTGGCAGCTCGAACGCAGTTATAGGCTTGAGGGTAAGGCGCCCCATCCCTCGCCGGGCCTCGCACCCGTCACGCCGTTTAGCCGCCTGCTGAGCCACGGCCGCACCTTTGTTTGTGAATCCATGCCCTTTGAGCGCCTGAGCAAGGCGCGTGTCATACCGGGCTCGACGATCAACGATGTGTTCCTGTGTTGCGTGGCGGGCGCGCTGCGCAGGCTGCTCCATGACATGGGTTACGATCCGAACCAGGGCCCACTGGTCGCCGCCATCCCGATCTCGGGTGAGCGGCCCGAGGGAATGGAGGGGGAGGGCAACTTCGTCAAGTCGGATTTCAGCTGGCTCCACATCGAGATCGAAGAGCCATTGCAACGGCTGGCGGCGAGTCACGCCAGTGCAGCAGAGATGAAAGCGCATGCGGAAGCGGCGCGAGGCTCCGACATCACCGCGCTGATGCAGCTGTCGCCGATGATCCTGACCCGGCTGCTCGGCTGGTTGATCCGTCGCCAGGGTGGAAAACGGAGCCTGGGCGGCAACCTTGCCGTGTCCAATGTGCCCGGCCCGCGCGAACCCCTGTACGTGGGTGATATGAAGGTGGAAAACTGGTTTTCTACCGGCCAGATCCTGGATGGCAGTGCACTGAATATCACTTTGTGGTCTTATTGTGGTAAGGCCAATCTGTGCATCCTGACCGATAGCACGCTGCTGCCCGATGGCTGGGTTCTGTACAACTATTTTTGCGAGGAATTGGCTTTGTTGATTGCTGCAGCGGATCTGCCGGTTACCGAGGCGGCTGACATGCCGAATGATCGCCCGCCAATAGCCTAGACGGAAACGACTACCAAGCCGTCCAGGCGTTCGCGACACGGCTGAATTCTATCCGCGACGTTGAGAAAGGCGGTGTCGATTCCAACACACCGGGCCTGAAAAAGAGTGCGACGTCTCGATTGATATTTACTTCGGCCCACGAGCACCAAGCGGGCTCAAGGCGAACTATCGCTAATTTCCACGTACAATAGTTCGGATGACGAGCCTACTATTCACAGCGCTATTTCTGCTCATTCCGGTGGGAATTCTCTGGCTGACCCATCATCAGGACTGGGCCAGGAAAGTCGGTATTATCGTGCTGTGCTATGTCACCGGACTGCTGGCGGGAAACGCGGGTTTGATCCCCGAGAGTGTGCTGTCGGTGCAGCAGCAGGTCACCGATCTCTCAATCGCCCTGGCGATGCCACTACTGCTGTTCACCCTGGATATCCGCCAGTGGCGTCGCGTCGCCGGGAAGGCGATGCTGTCGATGATATTCGCCACCACGGCGGTGGTTGCCGTGGCCACCAGTCTGTTTTTTGTATTCAAGGGGCAGGGAGCGGAGTCCGCCAGCCATTTTGCGGCCATGTCGGTGGGAGTTTATACCGGAGGAACGCCCAATCTCGCGGCGATCAAGGCAGGGCTGGATATTCCCCATAGCGAGTACATCGTATTTCACAGCCTGGACACTTTTGTCGGTGCGGCCTACCTGTTGCTGATGTTGACTCTGGGGGTCCCGTTTTTCCGCAGGGTGTTGTCGCGCTTTCCTGATGCTGGTCAGAGCTCGGTGGAACACGAGCATCACTTCGACAGCGATGACTATTCACCTTTACTGGAGAAGCGTAATTTTGCTGAAATTGTCAAAGCGACGCTACTATCGGTGCTTGTTGTGTCCGCTGCCCTGGGATTATCGGAGCTGCACGCGTTTATGTTTTCTGTCGGCAGTAGTTCTGCGGTGATGATAGTCGCCCTCACCACGCTTGGTATCCTGCTGTCGCTGGTCCCACAGGTAAGGGCTATGCACTTGTCCTATAAGCTGGGGATGTACCTTATCTATGTGTTCTGTTTCGTTGTCGCCTCTATGGCGAGCCTGGACCAACTCGCTGCAGTAGACTTCAGTGTTGCGGTATTCCTGTTTGGCACCGTTACAGGTAGCCTGCTGTTGCATGGACTCTTTTGCAGGCTAGCCGGAATAGACAGCGACACGTTTATGGTGACCTCCGTCGCCGCCGTTTGCAGTCCTCCGTTCGTGCCGATGATGGCCAGAGCACTGGGTAATCCTGCGACGATTCTTTCCGGGATGACCACGGGCATCATCGGCTACGCACTGGGTAATTACCTGGGTATCAGCCTGGCCCTGGTCCTGCAGCGTTTTTAAAATGAAGTTTGGGAGAAATACACATGCATAAACCCATGCCGGAGCACGGTCGTGACCGTGACCAGATCCTTGACCAACTGGAGGCCTTCAAGGACAAGGATCCACAGTACAAGGATGGGCGGGTCTGGAGCCTGGTGTACTACCTGGACGAGGAACACTCATCCTTTCTGAAAGAGTCCTATCACCGCTTTGCCTGTGAAAACGGGCTCAACCCGGGTGCTTTCAAGAGCCTTAAAAAAATGGAAACTGAGGTGATCAGTGCCACGGCGGATATTCTCAATGGCACGGAAGAGGTTTGTGGTGTGGTGACTTCCGGCGGCACCGAAAGCTGTCTTATGGCGGTAAAGACCTATCGTGATATGGCCAGAGAGCAGCGCCGGGTGAAAAAGCCGGAGATGATCATTCCGAAAACAGCCCACGTGGCCTGGTTTAAGGCGTCCGAGTACTTTGGGGTCAAAATACGCCTGATACCGCTGAAGAAAGACTTTACCCCGGACCTGAAGAAACTCAAGAGAATGATCAATCGTAATACAGTGATGATTCTTGGCAGTGCCCCAGAGTACCCCCATGGGACAATTGATCCCATTGAAGAGATGGGTGCCATCGCCCGCAAGAAAAATATTCCTCTGCATGTCGATGCCTGCGTGGGAGGTTTCATTCTTCCGTTTATGGAAATGAACGGCGAGTCCTTGCCCCTGTGGGATTACCGGGTGCCCGGGGTTACATCCATATCTGCCGATATCCACAAGTATGGCTATGCTGCCAAAGGCGCTTCTACCATCACCTATCGCAATCTGGACTACCTGCGCTACCAGATGTTTGCCTACCAGAACTGGCCGGGTGGCGTATTCGCCTCGTCCGCCCTGTTGGGTACCCGGCCCGGCGGTGCCTACGCCGCAGCCTGGGGCGTAACCCAGTACTTTGGTAAAGAGGGCTACCGCAAACTGGCGAAAGACACGCTCGATGCGGTGAATCAGTTGAAGGCCGGAATAGGGCGGATTCCGGAGCTGGAGATCATGGGGTCTCCCCAAGGGCCGCTGTTTTCCTTCAGGTCCAATGATCCGGATGTGAATATCTATGCCGTTGGTGACCAGATGGATGCCAAGGGCTGGCAGGTTAATCGCAACCAGCTTCCCGCCGGGCTTCATGCCATGGTGACTGCACAGCACCTGCAGGTGGTGGGTCCCTACCTGGAAGATCTGCAAGCGGCGGTAGACACAGTGAAGAAAAATCCCGAACTCGCACAGCAGGGCGGTGCGGCGACCTACGGCATGCTGGCGCACATTCCATTGCGCGGCATGGTGAAGAAGAAAGTCCTGGAAATGTACTCAGAGCAATACCGGGCCGGGGGTGCTGAACTGGACCTGGCCGCAGGAGCGGAGTCCGGTATTGGCGGTGGCGATAGCAAGGGCCTGCTCGACAAACTGGTTAATCGCTACGTCGAGTATCAGTCGCGCAAAACGTCTACCAGGTGACAGCTGGCGCCTGGCTCTGCGCAAAAAGGCTCCGATCCCATTAGCTAAACAGCAAGCCTGCAAATAGTATCGTGTATCGACACGTCGCGTATCTCACCTATACTGGACTGCGAACAGGAGTATTTCCAAAGACAGCTGAGGCAGTTTTGGCATGATTGAGATAGACACGGGGACACCAGAACTGCTGTGCAGAATTGAAGACCGGGTTGGTGTCATAACCCTGAATAAGCCACACAAGAAAAATGCATTGGGCGACATTCTGACACCAGCTTTGCGTCGGACTCTAGCGACCCTGGAGGAGGACGATCGGGTCGGTTGTGTGATGATCACCGGCGCAGGTGATTCCTTCTGTTCCGGCGGCGACATCGGCGGGATGAGCGACAAAGATATGGACTCAGGCCCGCTATCACACCAGGACGTCGTCGCGGATCTGGTGCAGAAGCAGGTTACTTTGACGTTGCGGCTCCATGAACTGAGCAAGGTCACCCTGGCCGCACTGCCGGGGGCCGCGGCAGGTGCCGGGTTTTCCATCGCGCTGGCATGTGATCTGCGGGTGGTGTCCAGCAATGCTTTTGTGACCACCGCGTTTCGCAATATCGGTTTGTCCGGAGACTATGGCGCTAGCTGGTTCCTGCCGCGCCTTATTGGGCTCGCAAAAGCGAAGGAACTCTTCTACAGCGCGGATAGAATCGGAGCGGACGAAGGACACAGGCTTGGTATCTTTAACAAAATATTTCCCCAGGAATCTTTTCGCGACGATGCACTTGCTTATGCTGCACGCATTGCCAATGGTCCGACAAACGCTTTGGTCCGCATGAAAATCAATCTCAACGCAGGTACTGGCCAGAGTCTGCGTGATAGTCTGGTGCTGGAAGCCGAAAATATGCTGGCGAGCATAAAAGATGCTGAGGCCAAAGAGGCAATTTCAGCATTCATGGAGAAGCGCGCACCGTCGTTTCACAGTCACAAAACCACTTAGGGAGACACGCAAGACACTCCGGGAAAAGTGCTGAGACGAATACGGCATCAACAGTTATTGCCATTCCACTGGGGTTGGCACTTCAAGTTTAATGTGATCCGGTCTCGGGGAGGTAGAATTCACTCTGTCAACTAGTCGCAACCAGCGAGGGTCGTTGTGTAGTGGAGTGAATACGAGGTCTTCAATTGCTCGCCAGTCGATCTCATCGGCTTCGACGGATAAATTTTCGAGCACTTGGAAAGCTGCCTCAGTGTCGTCTCGCAACGTTAAAGGGCTTCGACCCCATTAGCACCTGACTCCATTAGTATATGCTTGTCTGGCACCGGCTCGCGGAACTGTGGAATAATGCTCCGCCTCCATCTACCTACACTGAGCTGGCCACATTTTGCGTAAGGACACCCTAGCTACCCGCAAGCGGATAATAGATACAGCCGAAGCCCTCTTTGCCGAGCGCGGTGTAGAAAGCACCAGTTTGCTCGAAATAGCCAAGGTCTCAGGCCAGAAAAATCGCAGCGCCCTGCAATACCATTTCACCAATAAGGAAGGGTTGCTGGATGCGGTGCTCGATAAACACGCTCAGGATATTTCAGATGCGCGGACACTGATGCTCGATAGCTTGGAGCAGCGCGGTGACTACACCCTTTACGAATTGATAGAAGCACTGGTACTGCCTATGGCCTCACAGCTCGATAATAAAGATGGCGGCCGTGCTTTCCTGAAGATTCACAGCCAGTTGATGACCACGCAGGCCTATAGCGAATTGCGCCAACGCCGGGATAGGGGCAGTGCGGACACCCAGCGACTATTTGCTATGACAGCACCCTTTCTGAATACAGAAGATAAGGACGCTATCAGATCTCGCTTTCTGCTTAGCGGCAGCCTCCTGGTCCATGGCCTGGCAGCCTACCTGGTACAAACCGATAATATCGCCCGAACTGCTTTTCTGCATACTCTGGTGCAGGGTTTAGTGGACCTTCTGCAGCAGTCGTCTCACGACGGGCCTTAAAGATGGGCTGTTCACCGACACCAATATGTTATACCCCGCCCAGGATAGATTTAATACGAATTGATTAAGTATAAGAGTTCTGGTTGAATCTAGTGCTGATTAAATCTGACCCACCTGCACGATCTGGCCGCAGATAGAAATATTATTACCAAGACACCCCCGGAGAGCCCCTATGAGTCAGCTTCACTACCGTACCTGTCACCTCTGTGAAACCATGTGCGGCATCGAAATCGAACACGATGGTGAGCAGGTTCTCGCCATCCGCGGGGACAAGAATG
>JBALVO010000006.1:56915-74864 GCA_036961445.1 Halioglobus sp. | reverse complement strand
TTCTCCATGGGCGTGTTGTATCACCGGCGCTCACCCATGGACCACCTGCAGGAACTGAAAGACTGCCTCAGACCCGGCGGTCAACTGGTACTGGAAACCCTGGTTATCGAGGGCGAATTAGGCGACACCCTGTTGCCGGAAGGCCGCTACGCGCGCATGGGTAACGTGTGGTTTTTACCCAGTTGTGACACGCTGCTGAGCTGGCTGCGCAAGCTGGGTTTTGTCGATACACAACTGGTAGATGTCGCGACAACCAGCACCGAAGAACAGCGCTCCACACCGTGGATGAAATTCCACTCCCTGGCTAACTTCCTGGACCCCCACGACAGCAGCAAAACCATCGAGGGTTATCCGGCACCGCGACGAGCCGTGGTCATAGCACACAAAGCAGCGGGCTAATCGCTTACGCGCCTAGTGCAGGGACTTTTCCCGCCGGTGCTCATGAAATACAAACTCGAAAACATCGCGATAGGTGCGAGCAAAGTGCACATTAATACCCTCACGTAAGTATTCCGGCAGCTCTTCAAAATCACGTTGATTGGCATGGGGCAGGATCAACTCCATGATTTTACTGCGCCGGGCAGCAATGACTTTTTCACGAATGCCACCCACCGGTAACACCTGCCCGGTGAGGGTCAGTTCACCGGTCATCGCCAGTGGGCGCTTGATCCGCTCCTTGCGTGCCAGGGACACCAAAGCAGTCGCCATGGTAACGCCAGCACTGGGACCATCTTTAGGAGTCGCCCCTTCGGGCACGTGCAGGTGCACCATACTCATGTCGAAAAAATCCCGATCACAGCCATAGTCCTTGAGATGGCCAATCACATAACTGTAGGCAATCTCCGCCGACTCTTTCATCACCTCACCCAAGCGACCCGTCATTTTAAAGCCGCGGTTAAGCGTGTGTATCTGGGAGGATTCTATCGCCAGGGTGGCGCCGCCCATCGCAGTCCAGGCCAGGCCAGTGGCCACACCCACCCCACGCAGGGGTTTGTCCGGCTGGAACGGCGGTTTGCCCAGTAAAGTTTCGATATCTTTCTTGCCTATGCGTTGTTTGCTCTGGTCGTCCTGCAACCTATGCACGATGGATTTGCGCATAATACGCGCCAGCTGCTTTTCCAGACTGCGCACGCCGGCTTCGCGGCAATAGGAATCAACAACGTACTTGAGACCCGCATCGTTGATTTTTAACTGCTCGTCTTTGAGGCCGTGGCGCTGTAATTGTTTAGGCCACAGGTGGCGCTTGGCGATAGAGAGTTTCTCCTCCGCCACATAACCGGACAGCCGCAGTGTTTCCATGCGGTCCAGCAAAGGACCGGGGATAGTATCCAACTGGTTGGCGGTGCAGATAAACAGGACTTTGGACAAGTCCACCCGCAGGTCCAGGTAGTGATCCAGAAATTCGCTGTTCTGCTCCGGGTCCAACACTTCCAGCAGCGCCGACGCCGGGTCGCCCTGGTAGGAGGCACCGATTTTATCGATCTCATCCAGCATAATCACCGGGTTGGCGACCTGCACTTCCTTCAGGGCCTGCACGAATTTGCCAGGCATAGCACCGATATAGGTGCGCCGATGGCCCTTGATCTCCGCTTCGTCGCGCATACCTCCGAGGCTGAACCGGTAGAACTGGCGACCCAGTGCATCCGCTACCGAGCGACCGATACTGGTTTTACCCACACCCGGCGGACCCACCAACAACAAAATCGAACCAGCGATCTCTCCCTTGAAGGCACCCACCGCGAGAAATTCCAGGATACGATCCTTCACATCCTCCAGGCCCTCATGATGCTCGTTCAATACGGTGCGGGCATGCTTGAGATTCAGGTTGTCATCAGACAACACACCCCAGGGTACCGAGGTAGCCCAGTCCAGGTAGTTGCGGGTAACTCCGTATTCCGGCGATCCGGTTTCCAGTATCGACAGCTTGTGCATTTCTTCTTTGATACGCTTGTCCGCCGCCGCCGGCAATTTGAGCTCACTGATCCGCGCCTCGAACATCTCGGCATCAGAGGTGCGATCATCCTTGGAGATTCCCAGTTCTTTTTCGATGATTTTCAGCTGCTCGCGCAAGAAAAACTCGCGCTGCTGATCCGAGACTTTCTCGTTGACCTGTGCGGTGATCTGCCCCTGTAATTGCGCTACTTCCCGCTCCTTACGCAGTAGCTCCAACACCTTTTCCATACGCGAAAGTAAGGGCAGGGTATCGAGGATCTCCTGTAGCTGCTCACCAGAAGAGGTGGTCAAAGCTGCAGAGAAGTCCGCCAGCAGGCTGGGTTGATTGGGACTGAAATTTGCCAGGTACTGCTTCAGCTCTTCGCTATACAGCGGATTGAGTGGCAGCAACTCCTTGATTTCTTTTATCAGGGCCATGGCATAAGCCTTGATTTCGTCCGAGCCGCGGTCACCCTGGCTGCGCGGGTATTCCACCTGCACCAGGTAGGGCGGCTTGTCACTCAACCAGCGCACAATACGAAAGCGTTTTACACCCTGCGCCAGAAAGTGCCCGGCCTGGTCCGGGGCTGCCGGCGAGCCGTGCAGGCGCACCACACAACCAATTTCAGGGAACTGCCGTGGCTGCACATCTGCAGGGTCAGACTGATCCACATAGGCCAGGCCGATGAGACCATGGCCGGCTTCACCCACAGCCTTCAGTGTAGTCCCCCACTCACGGGGATTAATAGCGACTGGCTGTGCCTGCCCGGGGAAAAAGGGACGATGCGGCACAGGCATGAGATACAGGGTATCGGGCAGAACATCATCTGCTACCGCCGGTGCTTGCGGATTTTCATCTTTATCCAAGACGTCCGTAGCCTGGTCTTGTGCGTCTTCGGACTGTTCGCGCTTGCTCATACAGTTTCGGGCCTTTATCGCATTCGTTGAGACTCATTATATATGTGGGTCAGCTGCCCGTTTTCAACTGTGTGTGTTATCGCACTTACTACAGCGCCGCCGATAACGGTATAATTTGCGCCTTGCGCACCCTTGCTCATTGCAACTTCAGACAACACGAGGACCGCCCGGTGCATATCGATCAGCTATCTGCCATGGAATTGACCACACAACTGGAATCCCTGCAGCAGCAGTACAATGACCTGATAAATCTGGATCTTTCACTGGACCTCACCCGGGGCAAACCCTGCACACAGCAAGTAGAGCTGTCTAACGCACTCGATGGCATTCTGGACGGCAACTATCTGGCCTCAGACGGCAGTGACGTGCGCAACTATGGTGGCCTGGACGGACTGCCCGAGAGCAAGAAACTGTTTGGCGCCATACTGGGTGCACCAGCCGAGGAAACTCTCATCGGCGGCAACTCCAGCCTGACCCTCATGTACAACACCATGGACTTCGCCCTCAGTGAGGGCCTGCGCGGACCCGAATCCGCATGGGGCAACAGCGATACGGTGAAATTCCTGTGCCCCTCTCCCGGCTATGACCGGCACTTTGCCATCTGCGAACACCTGGGCATCGAAATGATCCCCGTACCCATGCTTGAACATGGCCCGGATATGGACGCAATCGAGGCGTTGGTGCGGCAGGATAAGTCGATCAAAGGCATCTGGTGTGTGCCGCGTTTTTCCAACCCAACCGGCTGTGTGTATAGCGATGAAGCCGTGGAACGAGTCGCTCGTCTGGGGCAGATCGCCGGAGATAATTTTATCGTAATGTGGGATAACGCCTATGCGGTACATGCCCTGTACAACGACGCCCAACCACTGACAAACATTCGCAGCTACTGCCAGCAATATGGCACCATGGACAATGTATTTCAGTTTGGCTCCACCTCAAAAGTCACCTTCGCCAGTGCCGGTGTTGCATTTTTGAGCAGCAGCCAGGACAACCTGAGCGCGCTGCAAGCCCACCTCGCCTTCCAGACCATCGGGCCAGACAAGGTCAACCAACTGCGGCACGTAAAATTACTGCAAGATATGGATACGCTAGCGGCGCACATGGAACAACACGCCCGGTTTATTCGCCCCCGCTTCGAAAGCGTATTGAACACCCTGCAGCGCGAACTTGGCGGCAGCGGCATGGGAACCTGGCTGACGCCCCGCGGCGGCTACTTTATATCATTCAATACCCTACCGGGATTGGCACAGGAGGTCGTGCAAATGGCTGAGGATATCGGCGTCAAACTCACGCCCGCAGGCTCCACCTTCCCCTATGGTGAAGATCCGCAGGATAGCAACATACGCCTGTCGCCCACATTTCCATCCGCAGCGGACGTACAGGCCGCGGCAGACGCGTTTGTGGTCTGCGTAAAGCTGGCCGCCGTTAAACAGCGTCTGGCAGGCAAAAACCCGGAGTGCACCGCATGAAAATTATCACCAGCCTTTTGCCATTGCGAATCAAGGCACTTTATTGCATTGCTGTCTGTGTAGCGGCACTGCATGTGTCCACCACATTGGCGGAAGCATATTCTTACGATCCACAAGCAGATCCGGCAGTGGACTATCAGCGTGCGCTCGAACAGGCCACAGCACAGGACAAACTTGTGCTGGTGGTTTTTGGGTCGCAATGGTGTCCGGACTGTCGCAGCCTGAACACGAAAATGAATCAGGAACCGCTGCAAGCGACCGTGCAGGATAACTTTGTCGTCACCCATGTCGATGTGGGTAACTGGGACAAAAATATGGACTTCGTTCCGCAGTTTGGCGAACCGGTAGCCAAAGGCATTCCCTCAATAGCCATCGTCGGTAGTGACCAGAAGGCCTATTACGTCAGTGAAGCCGGGGAGTTTGCCTCGGCGAGAAGCTCCAGCCTGAGCGCCCTGACACAATGGTTTGAACAAAAACTGACTGAGATACAGTAGCGGTTGCGCCCAGGCCAATGGAACAACAAAAAATAACCATCGTCATAGGCAACAAGACCTATAACTTCCACCCCGGCGATACCCAGGCCATACGAGAAATACCCAGCACAGAGCGACAGCAACTCATTGCCTTGCTCGAAGCGGTAAAACAGCAAGAGAATCTGGCCGATATCGCGGTTCGTGACGCCATAGAACGAGCCAGGAACCTCTCGCCCATGGCACCGGGCACTATTTCAGGCCGCACACCACCTGAACACCCCGTTACCAAACCCGAACGCCTGGGCAGCGGCGACGTCGATGCGCTGATGGCCAGGCTGGTCATGGAGGAGAAAAACAACCGCAAGCCGGCGCTGAATTCAAAAAGTATCTACAAGTTGCTGATCGGATTCGCCGTTGTGGTGTTTTTTCTGGTACTCATAGTGTGACTTTGATCAAGGAGGGATGACAATTACCAACATAGTGCTACGCAAGGCCGGTGAAGCGGATTTCCAGGCCATCGTCGATCTCAACGCCAGTGAAGTTCAACACACCAGCCCGATGGATATGGAACGTCTGCGCCACCTGGATCGTCTCGCTGCTTACCATGTGGTCGCCGTCATCGAGAGCGAGGTTGCGGCTTTCCTGTTTGCCATGCGAGAGGGCTGTGCGTACCAAAATGATAACTATGTGTGGTTTTCTGAGCGCTACCCAAGCTTCCTGTATATCGACAGAATCGTAGTTAACGCAACGTTTGCCGATCTAGGCATTGGTTCGCTGCTATACCAGCATATGTTTAACTACGCTAACAGCAATGACATTGGCGCTGTTACCTGCGAATACAACCTGATTCCCGCCAATGAACGCTCTGGCAGGTTCCATACAAAATTTGGTTTCAATGAAGTGGGTACGCAGTGGCTGAATAACAAAAGCAAACAGGTTTCGCTGCAGGCCGCAACGGCCCCGCACGCAGATCGCGCCCCGGCCGGATCCAGATAATAAGACCTTGTCTTTAGCGGTTTACTCTTCGGAGCTTTGCTGGCCTGGAGGAACGCCGGCGAAAGGGAAACTGGAGACGTTGCCTCCAGTAGCAGTCGTGTCAGAAATCTTGCTGCTGCCTTCTTTATCTACTTCATCGATACGAATGATGGCCTGCAGGGGAATATAGCTGCGCTTGACCCCGTTGAATTCGTTCTTCAGTTTTTCTTCGCTCGGATCTACCAGAATCTGGGAGCGCTCCCCGAATACAAATTCCTCCACCTCGATAAAGCCCCACATATCGCTCTGATAGATTTGACGGGCGAACACCTCGAACACCTGATTGCCGTTCTGGAAGATCACCTTATAGACGGGTTGGATTGCCATTGATTCCTCATGCGATAGCTGGCTGCGGTAGTAATTGCTGCGACCGCGAGGTACAACAGCCACCCGATACCACGCGCCTGATTTCAGCGGGCGGCAATATTACCACCATGGCCACAGAATACCAGTGCGAAGCACTTATCCGCCCTAGGTTTGCAGCCCCTAACTCTGTATAATCGCCTGCCCTTTTTAGCATAGAACAAATTCAGCGGGACGACCGCTGCAGAGGCCCTTTGAGCAAGAAACTTTACATCAAGACCCACGGCTGCCAAATGAACGAGTACGACTCGGCACGGATGCGTGATTTATTGCAGGAAAGCCATGACCTGGAACCGACGGACAATCCCGAGGAAGCCGATGTATTGCTTCTAAATACTTGTTCTATAAGAGAAAAAGCCCAGGAGAAGGTATTCCACCAATTGGGGCGCTGGAAACACCTGAAAAAGAACAACCCGAACCTGATCATCGGCGTAGGTGGCTGCGTAGCCAGTCAGGAGGGCGCCGAAATTGGCCGGCGTGCACCTTATGTGGACCTGGTATTTGGCCCCCAGACCCTGCACCGTCTGCCCGAGATGATGAACGAGCGCGGTCCAGCGGGCACTATTGTGGTCGATATCAGCTTTCCCGAAATCGAAAAATTCGACAACCTGCCAGATCCCAAAGTGGAGGGCCCCACCGCTTTTGTCTCCATTATGGAAGGCTGCAGCAAGTACTGTACATTCTGCGTGGTGCCCTATACCCGTGGTGAAGAAGTCTCCAGGCCAGTGGACGATGTGATCGCCGAGATTGTTCACCTGGCGGCGGGCGGTGTGCGCGAGGTCAACTTACTGGGGCAAAATGTCAACGCCTATCGCGGCACCAGCCACGAAGGTGAGATCGTTGATTTCGCCGAATTACTGCATTATGTGGCGCGCATTGCCGGGATCACCCGTATTCGTTACACCACCTCACACCCTGTTGAGTTCTCCGACGCCCTGATCGACGCTTATGCCGACATCCCGCAGCTGGTGGATCACCTGCACCTGCCGGTGCAGAGTGGATCCGATCGCATCCTGATGGCCATGAAGCGCGGACACACCGTACTGGAGTAC
Source organism: Halioglobus sp. (assembly GCA_036961445.1). Classification (GTDB taxonomy): domain Bacteria; phylum Pseudomonadota; class Gammaproteobacteria; order Pseudomonadales; family Halieaceae; genus JBALVO01. Next base: position 67,622 of record JBALVO010000006.1, on the reverse strand, counting down.
AAGTCCAAAATTCGGCGTCTGCGCAAGATACGCCCCGATATCAGTATCTCTTCGGATTTCATCATCGGCTTTCCCGGAGAGAGCGAGGCTGATTTTGCCGCTACCATGAAGCTGATCGAGGACATCGGCTTCGACAACTCCTTCAGCTTTGTCTACAGCGCCCGCCCAGGCACCCCGGCAGCGGACTTGCCCGACAATACCGACGAAGAGACCAAGAAGCAGCGCCTGAAGATCCTGCAGACACGCATACTGCAACAGGCTCAGGAAATCAGCCGACGCATGGTGGGCAGCACCCAGACTATACTGGTCACCGGCGTGTCCAAAAAGGACCCTGGCCAGCTGCAGGGGCGCACCGAAAACAACCGGGCAGTCAATTTCTCCACCACTGACCAGGGCCTTATCGGGCAGTTTGTCGACGTAGAGATCACCCAGGCCTTACCCAACTCCTTGCGCGGCGTCTTGCACGGTGGTTGACGCAGGCGAATTCCGGTATATCCTTATCCTTAACAGAACTGCCCAGAGCGGCAACAGGACACCTTGAACAACGAACCTCCCCCCAAAGAGTCGGCACCGTCGTCGACACAGCTAAGCCTCACCCTCGAACCCAATGACGCGCGTCACCTGGCGATGTTATGCGGCCAGCTGGACAACCATTTACGGCAGATGGAGCAACGTCTGGGTGTGCGCATTAGCGCCCGGGGCAATCAGTTTCTGCTCAATGGTCCAGCGATCAATGTGGCGGCAGGCGAGCGTCTGCTGATACATTTGTACGCCGAGGTGTGCCAGGGGGTAGGCCTGACGCCAGAGTCCCTGCACCTGCAATTGCAGCATGCCGCACTGGAGAGCCTGGCCGACACCAGCCACGACGCGTCGGTTGAGGCAATACAGATCATCCGTACCAAACGTTCGTCTATCAAGCCCCGGGGCAAGAACCAGCAGGCCTATGTGCGCGCTATCAAGGACAGTGACATCAACTTTGGTATCGGTCCCGCCGGTACCGGCAAGACTTATCTGGCGGTGGCCTGTGGTGTTGAGGCCCTGCTTGAAGAGCAGGTACGCCGTATTTTACTAGTGCGTCCGGCAGTGGAGGCCGGTGAAAAATTAGGGTTCCTGCCTGGGGACCTGAGCCAGAAAATAGACCCCTACCTGCGCCCGCTGTACGACGCGCTCTATGAAATGCTGGGGTTCGACACTGTCAGCAAATACATCGAGCGCAATATCATCGAGGTTGCTCCCCTGGCATTTATGCGCGGACGCACCCTGAACAACGCGTTCATCATTCTTGATGAAGCCCAGAATACCACCCGCGAGCAAATGAAAATGTTCCTGACCCGAATCGGCTTTGGCTCTACGGCAGTCATCACTGGAGACGCCACGCAGATCGACTTACCCCGGGGCGCCCAGTCAGGCCTGACCCATGCGAGCAATATACTCGATGGCGTGGACGGTCTCGGCTTCACGTATTTTGGCAACACGGACGTGGTGCGCCATCCCCTGGTACAGCGCATCGTAGAGGCCTACGATATCGCCGAAGATAGCACCACACCCCTGGGCAAGAGCAGGCCATGAGACTGCATGTGGACATCCAGTCTGCCAGCATCGAGCCCGTTCCCGAAGAGGACGACATACGCAACTGGATAGCCGCGGCACTGGCTGACCACCGGCAACAGCAGGAAACCGAAATCAGTGTGCGGCTGGTAGACCTGGCTGAAATGACAACCTTGAACGAAACCTACCGCGGGAAGACAGGAGCCACCAATGTGCTGTCTTTTCCCGCAGACCTGCCTGCGGAACTACAGTTACCACTGCTCGGTGATATTGTAATCTGCGCTCCGGTGGTGCGCTGTGAAGCACTGCAGCAAAACAAAAACCTGAGCGCTCACTGGGCGCACATGGCCATTCATGGCACCCTGCACTTGCTGGGCTACGATCACCTTGAAGACGATGAAGCAGCCACTATGGAAGCTCTGGAGAGCACCGTTTTACAAAGTCTGAACTACCCCTGTCCCTACCAGGACAACACCCTGCGGAGCATTCAGTGTGATGCATGACGATCGACCTGACAGCGAATCCGGAGAAAAATCCTGGATCGAGAAAATGGCCCTGTTATTTTCCTCTGAGCCTCGCAATCGCGGCGACTTGCAGGATGTCCTGACAGTTGCGACTGAAAACGAAGTGATAGATGAAGATGCGCGCAGTATCATGGAAGGCGCGATGCAGGTCAGTGACATGCAGGCCAGGGACATCATGATTCCCCGGTCGCAAATGGTGGTGATCAAGTCCGATATGACACTCGAAGAAGTACTGCCCCAGATCATTAACTCCGCGCACTCACGTTACCCGGTCATCGGTGACAGTCCTGACGATATTCAGGGCATCCTGTTGGCCAAAGACCTGTTACCGCAATTACTCAGTCAGGATAACCGCAATTTTGAGTTCACTGACTTGTTGCGACCCACCATGGTGGTACCAGAGAGTAAACGACTGAACGTCCTGTTGCGGGAATTTCGCGAAAATCGCAACCACATGGCAATCGTAATTGACGAGTACGGCGGCGTGGCTGGACTGATCACAATCGAGGATGTACTCGAAGAAATCGTCGGTGAGATAGAGGACGAAACGGATGTGGAGAGCGACCGCTTCATCCGCGAAGTCAGCACTGACGAATTTTTTGTCAAAGCGCTCACCCCGATTGACGACTTCAACGAGCATTTTGGCAGTAATTTCAGCGATGAAGAATTCGACACCATTGGCGGACTTGTCATCCAGGCCTTCGGGCATATGCCTGCTCGCAACGAACTGACCACCATCGAAAATTTCGAGTTCAAGGTGATCAACGCCGACCAGCGCAAGATTCACAGTCTGCGCATGCGCCCGATCAACGACTAAAGCAAACCAGGTAACCATGTCACCTGAAACCGGCCTACGTCCGCTCATCGTACTGATCCTGGCACCGCTGGCGGGCGCCCTGGTGACACTGTCGCTGGCGCCCTTTGGGCTGTGGCCAGCCGGCATACTCAGCTGCGTCTTATACGCTTATTTACTAAGTACCTGCAGCGCCAGTCAGGCACTATGGCGTGGCTGGCTGTATGGGCTGGGCATGTTTGGCACTGGCGTGTCCTGGGTTTATGTCAGCATTCACGTGCACGGCCATGCCAGTATTCCACTGGCAATATTGCTGACGGTAGTATTCTGCGCCGGGCTGTCACTGCTGCACGCGCTTTTCGCCTGGTGCTATGTCCGTTTTGTAAGGCCCTTACCCGGCGGCATGCTGGTCGGTTTCCCTGCCCTGTGGGTATTGTTTGAATGGTTACGCGGCTGGCTGCTTACCGGCTTTCCCTGGTTGTACCTGGGCTACGCACACGTCGAAACCTGGATCTCCGGCTGGGCACCCATTCTGGGCGTGTTCGGCCTTTCCTTTATCACCGCCCTGACCGGTACCTGTCTATTTCTGGCCTGGCGCGGGCGCCAGGCGGCCGCCACCACGACCTACGCGGTTATCGTCATCACCCTGTGGGGCGGTGGGGCAGTACTTAAACCCACACAATGGGTAGCCAGGGCCAGTGAACACTCTTTAACTGTGGCGCTCTACCAGCCCAACATTCCCCAACAACACAAGTGGGACCCGGCGTGGTATGAGCCCATCCTGAGCCAGCTAAGCGCTGCCACAGAACCGCTAATGGGCCTCGATATCGTTATCTGGCCGGAAGCCGCAGTGCCTGATTACTACCAACGGGCACAGGACTTCCTGCAGCCCCTTGCCGAGCGCGCCGCCGCCGCCAACACCACACTGATCACCGGTATCCCATTCCGTCCGGAGGGCGGCGATACTTACTACAACAGCATCGCCGCACTGGGTTATGGCCAGGGTATCTACCACAAACAGCGTCTGGTACCGTTTGGCGAATACGTGCCGCTGGAAGGGCTATTGCGCGGACTAATCGCCTTCTTCGATCTACCCATGTCCGGGTTTACCAGCGGACCGGCGGAGCAGAAACCGCTGCGAGTAGGCCCCTACCGGGTAGCGCCCTTTATCTGTTATGAAATTGTTTACGCCAATCAGGTGGCCACCAACGCGCGCGATACCGATCTGCTAATCACCATCAGTAATGACAGCTGGTTTGGCAATTCCCTGGGCCCGCTGCAGCATCTGCAGATTGCCCAGATGCGCGCGCGGGAGAACGGCCGCTATGTGCTACGCGCCACCAATAACGGAGTCTCTGCCATCATCGACCATCAGGGCCGAATCGTCGACCGCACGGAGCAGTTTGTAGAAACCACCTTAATTGGTGAGGCGGAAGTGATGCTGGGCAATACGCCATTTGGTAGTTTTGGCACTATGCCAATCATCGCCGGCAGCGGAATTACATTATTGCTAATGGTGTTGATGTACCTGGGGTTTTGGCGCGATATAGACTGAAGCGGGCTTACTTGGCGCCGGACTGCAAAATAAACGACTCCAGCTCCTTATCGATACCAAATACATGCCGGGTGAGCCACTCAGTAAGAAAAGTAGCGATAATCTCCCGAAACAAGGCATCAGGCTCCTCCTCACCGGTCACCAGTTGGTCTATTTCCTGCCGAAAGAGATCATGAGCGCGAATATGGGCATCGCGCCCGGGGAAATCCAGCTGCGCCATGTACTGTTCCTCCAGGGCGAAGTGGGTTTCTGTATATTCCTTTAACCTGAACAGCACATGACTGTCTGTTCCCGGCTCCTTGATCAGGTCCAGAATTTCGAACAACACCTGATGCTGAGCATCCTGCCAGATAATTTCACTGGTTTTTCGCATCCTCAAAGCTTGGACCCAAAATCACCAATACGCCAAGATTTAGATCAATAATTTATCGCATAACGGACGCCCGCCACCCCTCGCGCAAGGTCCGTGTCGCCGCCCACCCTCAATGGGGGAATTTCATAGTAGTAATCCGCGCAACCAGCATCGCAGACCCGTTCAAATACTGGTAGAATCCGCGCTTCTTTGCGTTGGCCCACAACCCGCTGCAGGCCCTTGCGGAGCTGGTTTGTGCCACCTTTCAATCTACCAAAAGGACGAAAACGAAAGTCGTGATGGACCAGCACTACAACCCACAGGCCCTGGAACAAACCGCCCAGGAACACTGGCTGTCGAACAATAGTTTCGCCGTACATGAGGATGACCAGCGGGAGAAATTCTACTGCCTCGCGATGTTCCCTTACCCCAGTGGTAAACTGCACATGGGCCACGTGCGCAACTACACCATTGCCGACGTGATCGCGCGCTATCATCGCATGCAGGGTAAGAACGTACTGCAGCCCATGGGCTGGGACGCCTTTGGCCTGCCAGCGGAAAACGCCGCCATCAAAAATAATGTCCCGCCCGCCCAGTGGACAGCCCAGAACATCAACTACATGCGTGAGCAGCTGCAGCTGCTGGGTTTCGCCTATGACTGGGACCGGGAAATCGCCACCTGCAACCCCAAGTACTACCGCTGGGAACAGTGGTTTTTCACCCGCCTGTTCGAAAAAGGGCTGGCCTACAAGAAAAAGGCCGAGGTGAACTGGTGCGAAACCGACCAGACCGTGCTGGCCAACGAACAAGTCGTCGATGGTTGCTGCTGGCGCTGTGATACCCCGGTAGAACGCCGTGAAATAGACCAGTGGTTTATCAAGATAACCGACTACGCCGAGCAACTACTGAATGATCTGGATCAATTGGACCAGTGGCCGGAACAGGTGCGCACTATGCAGCGCAACTGGATTGGCCGGTCTGAAGGAGTGGACCTGGAGTTCACCCTGGCCGATGGTGCGCCGCTCAGTGTCTATACCACCCGCCCCGACACCCTGATGGGTGCCACCTATCTGGCGGTGGCGCCGCAGCATCCGTTAGCCCAGGCCGCAGCTGCAACCAACCCGGAACTGGCCGCTTTCAACCAGGCCCAGAGCAATATCAAGGTGGCAGAGGCGGAAATGGCCACCATGGAGAAACAGGGCATGGATACCGGTATCACCGCTACCCATCCGCTTACCGGACAGGAAGTACCGGTATGGGTCGCCAACTTTGTATTGATGAGCTATGGCTCTGGCGCGGTGATGTCGGTACCGGGCCACGACCAGCGCGACTGGGAATTCGCCACCAAGTATGGACTGCCTATCGTGCAGGTCATCGCCCCCGCCACTGACGCGGAAAATAAAGAATGTGATCTGGCGAATGCCGCCTATACCGACAAAGGCGTGCTGGTTAATTCCGGTGAATTCGACGGCCTGGATTTCCAACAGGCGTTTGACACTATTGCCGACCGCCTTACCCGGGACAAGAAGGGCCAGCGTACGGTAAATTTCCGCCTGCGCGACTGGGGCGTATCGCGTCAGCGCTATTGGGGCGCACCGATTCCCATCATCAACTGTGACAGCTGTGGCGCGGTGCCAGTGCCGGAGCAGGACCTGCCGGTAATACTGCCCACCGAGGTAGCGTTCGAGGGCGTGGGCTCTCCCTTGAAGAAAATGCCGGAGTTCTACCAGACTAAATGCCCCACCTGCGGTGACGATGCCACGCGCGAAACCGATACCTTTGACACCTTTATGGAATCTTCGTGGTACTACGCCCGTTATGCCAGCGCCCGCAATGAAACCAGTATGCTTGATGGCGAGGCCGATTACTGGGCCCCGGTAGATCAATACGTGGGGGGTATAGAGCACGCCATTTTGCACCTGTTATACGCCCGCTTTTATCACAAGCTGCTGCGTGACGAGGGCCTGGTTAATACCGACGAGCCGTTCATCCGCCTGCTGACCCAGGGTATGGTGCTTAAAGATGGCGCGAAAATGTCCAAGTCCAAGGGCAACACCGTTGATCCCCAGTCATTAATTGATCGCTATGGTGCCGACACCGTGCGCCTGTTCAGCATGTTCGCCGCGCCGCCGGAACAATCACTGGAGTGGTCTGACTCAGGTGTAGAGGGTGCCAATCGCTTTCTCAAGCGCCTGTGGAAGCTGGTAGAACAATACCTGGCAGCGCCCGCAGCCCGCCTGGATGTGAGCGCACTGGACGAGCAACAAAAAGCCGCGCGGCGCAAGACTCACGAAACCATCGCCAAGGTAAGCGACGACTTTGGTCGGCGACAGACGTTTAATACCGCTATTGCTGCGGTGATGGAGCTTTGCAATGAACTGGGCAGGCTCAACGCTGACAACGAGCAGAGCCGCGCGGTGACAGGAGAAGCCCTGCACGCAATCGTGCTGATGCTGTGTCCTATTGTGCCCCACATATGCCACTATTTATGGCCGGCCCTGGGCGGTGAGGGTGAAGTGCAGGATGCCCCCTGGCCCACTGTGGATGAATCCGCCCTGATCCGTGACAGCATAGAGATCGTGGTTCAGGTCAACGGAAAAGTACGCGCAAAAATGGAAGTGCCGGCAGCTGCCGATAAAGCATCTATCGAAACCATGGCGATCGAGCAGGACAACGTGCAGCGCTTTTTGGAAGGCGTCACGGTACGTAAGGTCATTGTGGTACCCGGTAAATTAGTTAATATTGTGGCCAACTGACCTATAACTGGGAACTCACTATGTACAGGCGCTTTACCAACTACACCATTACTCTGGGCATTGCCTGCATGCTCAGCGCCTGTGGTTTCCAGCTGCGTGGCACCAGCGACAATGGCACAACCGTACCGGAAGAATGGAAAAGCATGCACCTGGTCACGGGTAACCCCAACGGTGAGTTCACCCGAGAAGTACAGAGCCGGTTTGCCGCCAATGGGGTGCAGTGGGTGGAGAAAGAGCGTGCCAATTTCATTTTAACCATTAGCCCGGAACGTTTTAGCCAACGCAACCTTTCCCTCAACAGCGAGGCCCGTGCCGCGGAATTTGAGCTCACCATGAGCGCAGAATTTACCGTGCGTGATGCGAACGATGACGAAGTTATGCCCAGCACCGATGTCGCAGTCGTCAAGCAGATGGAGAACGATCCACGTAATGTGGTGGGCAAAGCTGAGGAGGTCCGGTTACTCAAAGGTGAAATGCGCAGCGAACTGGCTCAGCAGATCATGCGTCGCATCGGCTTTTTCGCCTCCAGCACCCGGTAAATGCGCCTCTACCCCGAGAAATTACCCGGACACTTGCAACAACAGCTTCTAAGCGTCTATCTGGTGAGTGGTGACGAGCCATTGCTGGTGCAGGAAAGCTGTGACCTCATCCGCCAGCAGGCCCGCCAACAAGGTTGCACCGAGCGAGAAATTATCGACGCTGGCATTGCCAGTTTCAACTGGGATGACCTCATGCACAGCGCCACTAGTATGTCGCTGTTCGCCGAGCGCAAGCTGGTTGAATTGCGCCTGCCCAGCGGTAAACCCGGTGCCGATGGCAGCAAAGCTTTATGCGAATACCTGGACATCGCCAGCGGTGAGGACGTGCTGTTGATCATCTGCGGCAAAATCGACAAGCAATCAACCAACAGCAAATGGTACAAGGCCCTGGACAAGGCTGGTGCCACGATACAGATCTGGCCGGTAGACGCCAAGGAACTGCCACGGTGGCTGCAACAACGAATCCGTAATGCAGGCATGAGTATCGACAACGATGCCCTGCAATTACTGTGCGATCGGGTTGAAGGCAATCTGTTGGCTGCCGTGCAGGAAGTCGAAAAAATGAAGCTATTGGCCGAAGATTCACAGATCACTATTGCCACCGTCACCGCAGCTGTATCTGATAACGCCCGCTACAACCTGTTCGATATGGCCGACAACGCACTCAAGGGCGACGCCACTGCCAGCCTGCGTATGCTGCATGGCCTGCGTGGTGAGGGCACGGAACCGCCGGTGGTATTATGGGCCCTGATCCGGGAGATACGCACGTTATACGAGGCACAGCTGGACTGCGACAAAGGCCAAAGTGCGCAACAGGCACTGAGCTCCCGGCGCGTGTGGCAAAACCGCATGCCACTGATGCAGGCCGCCCTGACACGGCACAACACCGAATCCCTGTCCGCTCTACTGCAGCAGGCAGCGACTGTGGATGGCAGCATCAAGGGTTTTGCCGGGGGTAAGCCCTGGGACAATCTGCAACGGTTGATCATGGACCTCTGTCGACTGCCCGCATAACGTTTACTGTCCCGGAAACTGTTCTCCGTAGCACTGTGCCCCCTATCAGCGCATAAACAACACCGCTTCCAGCTGCAAACTTTCACCCCCTGCTAATGCTCCGGCAAACTGCAATATTGCCACTTGCAATCTAATTGTCACAGGACTACTGTATATTTAAACAGTGTATATAAACACAGTATCCGGAGGCAGGATCATGAACGAAGCACTACAGCAGGTCATTGCACGCAACGACACCTGGCGCGGCAACCAGGGCCGTTTTGCCAGTCATATCACGTCCGCCAACTGTGACCGGCACCGCGATACAGAAAGCCCGACCACCGGCTACCGTTCCCTGGACAATGAGCTGCAGCAAGGTGGCTGGCCTCTGGACAGCACCATTGAGGTGCTGAGCGACGGCTGCGGACTGGGCTCCATGGGGTTATTCCTGCCCGCGATGGAAAAGCTCAGCGAGCAGGGTCGCTGGCAGGTATTTATCGCACCTCCTTATATCCCCTATGCGCCATTGCTGGCTGCCAGGGGCATAGACACGCAACAGGTTTTGCTGGTCCACCCGCAAAACCGCCAGGACCTGTTATGGAGCACCGAACAGGCCCTGCGCAGCAGCACCTGTAGCGCCGTATTCAGCTGGCTGGGAGCACACGAATACAGCTATGGCGAAATGCGCAAGCTGCAACTGGCCGCCGCCGGTGGTGACACACTGTCGGTACTGTTTCGCCCCAACCAGGCCGCCCATAACCACTCCCCCGCCAGCCTGCGTCTGCAGATGCGCGAGTATCGCAAGGTGCATATCCTCAAACAACGTGGCGGCAATCAATATGTCGATGTAACCCTGCCCCCGTCGGAGGATGTACCGCATCAGCCACAGTTATGGGAGTTGCCGACCTGGCCTGCCAATGACCAGCACAGCACAGCACTGGGAGCAGCAACGCCGGTCGCCTGAAATTCAATAGCCATCGTCAATACAGCGAAAGCATATATACTTCCCCTATTCGCCATGAGAAGAGGATGTTTTCGCCATGCAGGATTTACCCCACCATTACCAGGTCTCCGCCAACGCTGAGGCCGAAGGTAACATCGTATTGAAGGCCGACGACATGCCACAACTGATCTCGGCACCACCGGCAGAATTCGGCGGACCAGGTGACCAGTGGTCGCCCGAGCACTTGTTGGTCGGTTCGGTGGCAGACTGCTTTATACTGACCTTCCGGGCCGTGGCCAGAGCCTCAAAACTGGAGTGGTGCACTCTGGAAAGTTTTGCCGAAGGCCTACTGGAGCGCGTCGACCGGGTCACGCGCTTCACCTCCTTCACCGTCACCGTCACCCTGACAGTACCGGCCGGAACAGATATCGACAAGGCCCAGCGGTTACTGGAGAAAGCCGAGGGCGCCTGCCTGATTACCAACTCGCTGTCCGCAGAGACCCAACTGGTAACCGATATCATCGTACAATCCTGATTCTGAAGGTGACCTCATGAACATAAATCATGGATGAATGGTTAACCGAGTACGGCGTCACCCTGGGAGTGGGTGCCCTGATCCTGTTCATGATTTTTATCGTGTGGGACCTGGCCAAACGCAGCAATGCCGGCAGGTTTGGCACCATGATCCTGTACATAGGCCTGGC
>JBALVO010000006.1:53393-56815 GCA_036961445.1 Halioglobus sp. | reverse complement strand
TGCTGTCCTGTGCCAGCATTCAACCCCAGCTATCGACGTTGTATAAAACCTCCGGGGAAGCCACCGCCCAGCCACCCATCATCCTGGTACATGGTGCTTTCGGTGGCAGGCTGTGTGACAACGATGGCAAAGAGCACTGGCCTGGGGGCTTTTACAATATCCTGTTCGGCGATTACCGCGCTCTGGCATTACCGGCACCTGAACCGGTAGCGCATGAGCACAACCAATCGCTTAAAACATGCGGTCTGACAGATACCGTGGCAGGCAAGGACTTCTATGGGAAGATCGAGTCCACGCTGACCGGCGCAGGGGGCTATTTACGAACAGAGCCTGGCACTGCGATACTGGATAACCAGCGACGCTATTATCGATTTACCTATGACTGGCGGCAAGACAACCACCTGAGTGCAGCAAAACTGGACGCACTGGTTAATCAAATACGCGTGGATCACGACAACCAGGAACTACAGGTCGATATCGTTGCACACAGCATGGGCGGACTCGTAACACGATACTGGCTGCGTTATGGCGCGGTTGATGTGCTGGGAGGCAATGAATTCCCCCTAAATAACACAGGTGCCGGCAAAGCCCGGAAAGTCATTCTGGTGGGAACACCCAACCTGGGATCTACCAGTGCGCTGCAACAGATACTCACGGGGGCGGATTTCGGCATTAACAAAATCCAGCCAGAAGTACTGCTAACTTTTCCCAGTGCATATCAGTTGTTACCGCACCCCATTGTAGATTCGATATTGGGCACCAATGGCAAACCATTGCAGCGCGATATCTACGACCTGGATAAATGGCGTGCGCTGCAATGGGGCCCCTTTAATCCGGCCCTGCGCTTACGCTTACACGCTAACGGGTGGTCAGATCAGCAAATAATTGCTTTTGAGGCATATGCTGGCCTGCAATTGGAACGGGCTCGCCGCTTTGTCTGGTCTCTCACTGTGAAGAACAACGAGGCACCCCATGAATTGATTGTCTTCGGCGGGGACTGTGTGCCGACACCCGCACGAATATTGATTGAAGACATCGATGACGAATCCCATGTCAGGCTTTGGCCGGATGAAGTCAAACAGCCGAAGAGCAATATTGATTATCAATCAATCATGTTGGAACCTGGCGATGGCGCCGTGACCAAGGCCTCGTTGCTGGCAAGAACAGAGCTGGACCCCAGCATTCCCCGTCACCGGTACAGCGATTTCCCACTGGATTATGCCGTGATGTTCTGCGGCGACCACAGCGATTTACCCGGCAATATAACCTTCCAGGACAACCTGCTGCATATCCTGCTGAGCCGGTAACAGGGTCAGCGGCCAGTGCGCTTACCGACGTATTACGGCTTATTTCTCTGCCACCATATTGACGCGAGTCCGGAACACCTTGACCTGCTCGTCGTACTGCTCCGATAGCGTAGACACATTCGCTGCCAGGGCACGATGCTGCCGACTATTCATCACCTTACAGTCCATATAGGCCTCTGCCTGCAGTATGTAGCTCTCCGCTGCCCGTTGCGCCCCATACATATCCTCTTTGCTTGCGGCTGCGCCGTCGGGCAGCAGAGGCGCATCGCCCGGCCTTTTCACAGGGCAGGTAGCAGAGGTGTTCAACGCCACTAACATCAGGGCGGTTGCGAGTATGGCCTTCATCATAAGACCCTCCTTTTTGTAACCATAAGTAACATTACTCATGAACTGTTACCGACTATCCACCTTTACCTCTCCGCGCGCAATGCGTTTATTATAAATAATTGGTTAAAAAAACCGGTCAAATCACCTTGAATTATTGTGATCCGATAGCTGATTACTTGCACCAATTTGTAACATTTAGTAACAATACAATGTCGAACCTGCCATTGCGGCCAGCGCAGAAGCCGCAATGGTCACAACCGCACGCTCTGTAAATCCAATATACGGGAGGGAGTCGCTATCATCTTCCTGCAAAATAGCCCATGGATGCCCGGCAGTAGACAAGCTTACCCACATCCCCGATACTGTATATATGTACAGTACTTATTATATTATGGGGGAAGTGCCCACTACACCTAAAGGTCCCTGTTCGGGAGCACCACCGTGAGCCTATGGCTGTGCCTGCGCTTCGAGCAACTACCCCTGCACTGCCTGAATCGCAGCGAAGAGCAACCGGTGGTCGTACTGGCCAGGCAGCGCGTGGTATGTGCCAACGACTGTGCTGCTGCACTGGGCATAGTCCCAGACATGAGCGCTGCAACAGTCCGGGCACTGGCAGACGAAGAAACGGTGCTCTTACTGGAGCACAATGAAGACACCCAGCAGCGCAGCCTGGAACAGCTGTGTTGCTGGGCCTACAGTATCACTCCCACCTTGCATATCTGGCGTAAGGATTGCCTGCAGCTGGAAATAGGTGGCTGCCTGAACCTGTTCCGGGGGCTAGACAGCCTATTGACAGAAGTCACCAGCGGCATCGGCGGCCGCGGATACCAGGCACAGTATGGACTGGCGCCAACCCCCAAGGCTGCCTGGCTACTGTCGTTTGCCACTAGCGATGCAAATATGACACTACAACAACCGCTGGAGGAACGACTCAAACCACTCCCCCTCACCCTGCTGGATGAGTTTGCCACCACCGTTGACTCTCTGCGCCGGGCTGGTCTGCATACTGTGGGTGACATCCTGACACTACCGACAGCCGCGTTAAGCCGGCGCTGCGGCAAGGGTTTTACCCGCTTCCTGCAACAGACTCTGGGACAAGTGGAAGACCTGCAAACCGACTACCACCCTCCGCAGACATTCAGTGATGAGTACTGGTTTGGCTACGAGGTAAAAACCAACCATGAATTACTGCCTGCTGCACAGCAGTTATTACAATCCCTGTGCCGCTTTTTGCGCAATACCCAGCTACAGACAACGCAGATCAACTGGCACCTGGTTGGTATAGATCATAAATTGCGGGAAGTCTGCGTGGGCAGCGCCTCCAGCCACAGTGACGCGAAGAGTTGGTACCAGCTCACCAGCATCCGCTTTGAGCAACTGCAGCTGACCACCAGCGTGGAGGGCCTGGCCCTGGTATGCCAACAATTGCGGCCCGGGCAACTCGAGAGCATCGATCTGTTTAGCCCCCGCAACCAGCGTGAACCACTGGCCAGCCTACTGGACCGACTGCGCAGCCGCCTTGGCCTGCAGGCAATCCAGAAGATGGGCTGTAGGGATGAGCACCTGCCGGAGTTTGCCGTACATATCAGCAACGACCACCCGGGAGACGAGCGCAGTACCAGTGGGCACTGCACACAGCGGCCATTTTGGCTAATGCCGCAACCACAGGCCCTGCGGCATCACCGCAACCGCCTGTACTGGAACGGAGCCCTGAGCCTGGTATATGGCCCGGAGCGGATCGAAGACAACTGGTGGCGCGAAGCGGCGAGCCGTGATTATTACATCGCT
>JBALVO010000006.1:0-53293 GCA_036961445.1 Halioglobus sp. | reverse complement strand
GCGGATCGAAGACAACTGGTGGCGCGAAGCGGCGAGCCGTGATTATTACATCGCTACCGATAGTAGCGGCCAGCACTATTGGGTGTTTCGCGATCGCCTGGCTAAACAGTGGTACATCCACGGGGTGTTCGCTTGAATGTGAACAACCGCCGCAGGGTCATGGCAGGCCTAACAACCTATCGTGCTGCACCCGGAATTACCCACTTTCCTAGCGGGAGAATTGCGTAGGCTTTTCAATGTCATAAATCGCCTCGCCAATATTTTCCAACCTGCTTTGTAAAATTGCCTGCGCATCGTACAAACCCCGATTATAAAAGTACGAGCCAATTTCCTCGGCAAAAAAATCCAGCAGGAACCCGGCCTCGAATGCGCCAATATCCTGATCCAGCTCTTCGCGAATGTAGAGCTGGATCTTGTGACAGATAATGTCTTTCTCTTCTTTATTAAATTCAATTGCGGACATAATGCGCCTTAAAAAATGCCAGTGTCTTTATCGTTCAGGCTCTTGGTGTTTTTTTGCTGCCAGTATTTCTCAATATCTGCCTGCCCATAACTATCCGTCCACTTGGTAAGCGTAGGCCGCTCACCCTGCAACTCATAATACGGCACCGCATAGCCACATGAGGTCTGTACCATATCCAGGTGCAGCTCAAAGATTTGCCGTGCACCGGTGTATTCGGGAAACAATGCAGCCAGCGCCCGCCAGCTCTCATCCCGATGATGAATCGTTGTCGCCTGTCCGTACAATCTCATAATGAGGGGTTGCTTATCGAAGGAACAGAACATCACGGTCATGCGACCATTTTCCATAACATGCGCCGCTGTCTCATTGCCGCTGCCGGTCAAATTTAGCCAGGCCACCTTTGAACTATCAATAATTCTGAAACTGTCCATCCCTTTGGGAGAGACATTTACAAAACCTTCTGCGCCCGCAGTTCCTATAAAATACAGATGCTGCTGCCGTATAAACTCAATGTGTTTATCGTTAAGTGTTGCAAACTGCTCAGCCATGCTCACCTCCAGTGTTTTGTCTCGTGTCCTTCATACCTCAAGCCACCCATCCCTGCCTCTTGTGATAGAGGCAGCGGATGGCCCCCTAACCATCCAGATCTTCGTAGGCTTCAGCACTAAAACGCGGTGTGCAGATCGCCAGGAAAACAAGGTCACCCGAGCCAGTATTACTAATGCGCTGCCTTTCCTGAGCCGGGATAATAACAACATCTCCGGTCGCCACCGCCTTTGCGGGCAAACTGCCCACTTGTACCACGCCCTCCCCCTCTACAATGACATAGCGCTCGGCAATGCCGTGTAGACGATGCCACCGGGTGGTCTTGCCAGGTTCAAGCCGCGCCCGGGCAATGGACACCCCCGGGTCCTCTGCTGAATTGGACAGTTCCGTGATAAAGCACCCCTCTGCGAAGTAGTACTCTTGCTCTATAGCAAACGGCTTGACGCTAGCTTTCATAATGCACTGCCAGCCATACGGTTTGCACCTCAGGGTCAGTCCACTCAACCCGGTGCTTTTCGTGTGCTTCTATATTGATGTAATCCCCTTCGCGCAGAGTCACAGAGACCTTATCTGGATATGCAATACTGGCGCTCCCCCGCAATACCATTACCCACTCATTCTTCACCTGGTCATACCAGCCCGATTCCGGTGAGGCATGCCCCCTGGATACGATGCGCTGTATTGTTACATTACGGGACTCGAGCAACGAATCAAATACCTCGCCGTGGAAAGCGTCCGGTAGCGTCGCATATATATTATTCATCGCCAACCAACACCCCTATTCCTCAACACCTGTTTTGCTCAACATCGGACCTGAGTATAGCCCCGCAATACCCTCAATTAATGCCTTCCGGTGAAAAAATTCGCGTGATTCGCACAATGCTCTATACTGTATATATATACAGCATTAGAAAAACCCTCTCATCCACGAAATACAGCCCTGTTAAGTCGTCATGCCCTACGCCGAACTTCATTGCCTGAGTAATTTCAGCTTCCTGCGGGGGGCTTCACACCCGCGTGAGCTGGTGATGCGCGCTGCCGAACTGGGCTATACCGCCCTGGCTATAACCGATGAGTGCTCCCTGGCCGGCGTGGTAAAAGCTCATGTAGCAGCACAAGAACTAGGCATCCAATTAATTATTGGTAGTGAGTTCACGCTTGAAGAGGGCATCAAACTCCTGGCGCTGGCACCAACGCGGGCCGCCTACAGCGAGCTTTCCGGCCTGATCAGCATGGCGCGGCGACGCAGCCCCAAAGGAGAGTACAGAGCCAGCCTGCGAGACGTTATTTTTCACCTCAAACGCTGCCTGCTGCTGTGGCTACCCGATGATAACAACGAGATCAACCGCGCCTACGGCCTGCAATTGAAGCGCCTGTGCAAGGAGCGGGTATGGCTGGGGGTTAGTCACCTGCTGGGCAACAACGAAATGACGCGTTACCAGGCCCTGCACCAACTAGCCAGTGACACGGACATTCCCATGGTGGCCTGCGGTAATGTGCAAATGCATTGCGCCACTCGCAAGCCACTGCATGATGTGTTTACCGCCCTGAGGCACAACACCAGTATTGACCAGCTGGGGCGCAGGCGCCTGGCCAACAGTCAGCAACACCTGCGTTCGCTGGATAAACTGCTACAGCGCTACCCACCCGCCCTGCTGCAAGAAACACTGCACATTGCCAACATCTGCAATTTCAGCCTGGATGAACTGCGCTATGAATATCCACAGGAGGTAGTACCCGAAGGGTATACCGCCACCGCCTACCTGCGCGACCTGGTAACGCGCGGCTGCGCGGTGCGCTGGCCGCAGGGTGTGCCGGTAGAAATTCAGCAGCGTATAGAGCGGGAACTGGTGCTCATCGAAGAGCTCAATTACGAGTACTACTTCCTCACCGTATATGACATCGTGCGCTTCGCCCGGGAGCGCGACATCCTGTGCCAGGGCCGCGGCTCGGCGGCTAACTCGGTGGTGTGCTACTGCCTGTTTATCACTGAGGTGTCGCCAGAGCAGATCTCGTTATTATTCGAACGGTTTATTTCCAAAGAACGGGACGAGCCACCAGATATTGATGTGGACTTCGAACACGAGCGCCGCGAAGAAGTCATTCAGTACATTTATCGTAAGTACAGTCGTAGGCGCGCCGCCCTGGCGGCCACCGTCATCACCTATCGCTCGCGCAGTGCGGTCCGCGATGTGGGTAAGGCCCTGGGGCTGGATCCGGTATTTGTCGATGACCTGGCCAAGTCCCTGGCCTGGTGGGACCGCAGCCAGGACCTGGCAAAGCGCTTCGAGGAACAGGGGGTCGCAGGGCACAACCAGCAAGCGGAATTGTTTTATCGCCTGGTACAGGAAATTCTCGGCTGCCCTCGCCATCTGTCGCAGCATGTGGGGGGCTTTGTCATCACGCGCAGCCCCATCTCTACGCTGGTGCCGGTTGAAAATGCCAGCATGGCCGAACGTACCATCATCCAGTGGGACAAGGAGGATATTGAATCCCTGGGACTGTTAAAAGTAGATATCCTGGCGCTGGGCATGCTGTCCGCCATTCGCAAGAGCCTGCAGATGGTGCATCGCTACTGCCCTGCTATCAAAACTATCAGCGACATACCCAAAGAGGATCGCGCGACCTACCAGATGCTGCAGGCCGCCGACACCATTGGGGTATTTCAGATCGAGTCACGGGCCCAGATGTCCATGCTGCCGCGACTCAGGCCCGAGCGTTTCTATGACCTGGTGATCCAGATTGCCATTGTGCGCCCCGGCCCCATCCAGGGCGACATGGTGCACCCCTATTTGCGCCGCAGACAGGGACGCGAAGAAGTCAGTTATCCCAGTGATGACATTAAGTCAGTGCTGGAGCGCACTCTGGGAGTGCCTATTTTTCAGGAACAGGTTATTCGACTGGCCATGGTTGCAGCCGGCTTTAGCGGTGGCGAGGCAGACCAGTTGCGCCGCGCCATCACCAACTGGGGCAAGAACAGTAAATTACTCAGTTTCGAAAAAAAGCTCACCCAGGGCATGATCGAACGCGGCTACGACGAGGATTTTGCGCGGCGCCTGTTCGAGCAGATCAAGGGCTTTGGTGGTTATGGCTTTCCCGAATCCCATTCCGCCAGCTTCGCGCTGCTGGCGTATGTCTCTGCCTGGCTCAAACGCCATCACCCGGCTGCATTTTTCACTGGCCTGCTCAACAGCCAACCGATGGGGTTTTACAGCCCGTCGCAATTACTGCAGGACGCCCGCCGCCAGGGCGCCACCGTACTGCCTATAGACGTCAACCAGAGTGACTGGGATCATCAGTTACTGGACGGCCGCTGCGTACAGCACAGCCAACCACCCATGCGCCTGGGCCTGCGCCTGGTGAAAGGCTTGAGCCGGGATGGGGCGCAGCGCGTCATAGAAGCCAGGCAACAGGCACCCTTTCGACAGATCAGTGACCTGCGCCAGCGCGCCGCCCTGCAGCGGCGCGACATGGAAGCCCTGGCAGATGCCGACGCCCTGACATCCCTGAGTGGTCACCGTCACCAGTCACAGTGGCAGATAATGGCGCTGGAACAGCCCAAACCCTTGCTGCAGGATGAACAACGCCAACCATCCAGCTACTTTGATGACACGGTGCAACTGCCGCCGCCGGCAATTGCAGAGGAAGTACTGGCAGATTACCGCGCTACCGGACTGACCCTGCGGGCTCATCCCATGAGCCTGCTACGTGACCGCTACCCCTTCAATCGTTGCAAGCGCCACACCGATCTGGCCGATATTGGCAACAACCGCTTTGTGCGTATTGCCGGGCTGGTCACCTGCCGCCAGCGCCCCGGCAGTGCCTCAGGTGTGTTGTTCCTCACCCTGGAGGATGAAACCGGTAACAGCAATATCGTGATATGGCAACGCACCCAGCAGCAATTTCGCCAGCCCCTGATGACGGCGCAGTTACTACTGGTAAAAGGCACCCTGGAAACCAAGGACAATGTCACCCACATCATCGCCGGGGCCCTGTATGACTACACCCATGAGCTGCAGGCCCTACAGGTGAAATCGCGGAATTTTCATTAACTCTCCTATTAGCTTCCTTATGCATTTAATGCGCCAGATCAAGGCAGCCCACTGGCAGTCAGATACAATCGCTCGAAATAAGGAGACCTATTGGTGAGAAATTTTAGCTATACCCAGCCTGTCGTGGCGTGGGTGGCGTATACCTTACTGGGTTACAGTGCAATAACAGCTGCATCCGATACCACCCCCACAGGCGATGCGCTTGAGGAACTCGTGGTAACAGCGAGCCGCAATCAACAGCGTGTATTCGACAGCCCGGCAACACTGAGCGTGATTACACAGCAAGAACTGGACCGCGCCATCGCACCGACACTGGCAGAGATGCTACGGGATGTGGCTGGCGTCCAGGTAACCGACTCCGGGCAGCCGGGCCAGAGCCGCGTTCGTATTCGCGGGGAGGAATCCCGCCGCACCGCTATCCTGATCAACAGCCAGGAAGTGACAGACCATTATGAAATCGGCACCCCCCTGTCCCTGCACCCTGAAATGGTCCAGCGGATCGAGGTGGTACGTGGCTCCGGTGCGGTCCTGTATGGATCCCGTGCCCTGAGTGGTGTGGTGAACTTCCTCACCCGCAAGGGCGGCACTGAACCGCTACAAGCCACCGTCTCCGGCGGCTACGACAGCGCCACCGAGGGGTACAACAGCTTCGCCAGCGTCTTTGGCAACCTGCAGGGGCTTGAGTACCGCCTGGCCTGGGCGGAAAGCGATCACGATGAGCGCTCCACACCCGAAGGTTCCATGGAGAACACCTCCTACGATAACGAAAGCCTGTACCTGTTTACCGGCAAGAACTTTGGCGATCATCGCCTGGAATACACCTACGAAGACTACCAATCCAGCAGTCATACCTTCGTGGAAGAGGAAATAAAAAGCACGTTTCCACTGACTGACTTCTATCTTGAGACACCAAAACGAGACAGGAAGAAACACGGGCTGTTCTACTACTGGACGATTGACAATAACTGGGCAAAAGACCTGGTCGCCAATGCCTATCACCAGGACAGCGACAGGCACTTTTATACCCGAACCGAAACGGTCTGGTACGAACGCAATATCAATAGCAACAGCGATCTCACTACCGATGGCGCTCTGATGCAACTGAACTTCCAGCCAATGGGCAATCACCAGTTACTGGCCGGAATACAGTATCTGAACGATGACGTTGACCAGACCCGACACGTGGACACCTTTGCCTGGGCACCGCCAACACCCAGCGGCATCCAGATCATCCAGGACAAAGCCAGCATTGAGACCTGGGCAGGGTTTGTGCAGGACCAGTGGGAAATCAATGACCGCCTGACCCTGACCGCCGGCTTGCGCCAGTACTTTGTGGATGGTGACCTCAAATACAGCGACCGCGAAAGCCTTTCCCCCGGCAGCCTGGACGACGACAATAAATTGATCGGCGCACTGGGCATGGTCTGGGAGTACAGCGATGACGTACGGCTACGGGTTAATGTGGCCGAAGGCTATGTCTACCCATCACTGATGCAACTGGCTACGGGCGCCTATGCCGGGTCGCGATTCGTCAATCCCGACCCAAACCTGAAACCGGAGACGTCCGTCAATTACGAGATGGGTATGCGCATGCAAAAAAATGCTCTGGTGCTCGATGCTACGGCGTTTTATACGGAGTCCGACGACTATATTCACCACCAGGCCTGCGCGGAAGAAGATAACTGCCCCGGGTCACGCGACAGACGTTACCTTAACATCGGTGAGTCCCGAGCTCACGGTGTAGAGTTATACCTGGCCTACCTCAACGGTCCCTGGGGCTTGCAACCCTACACCAATCTCACGTGGATGAAACGACGCAATGAGTTCGAGGAATTCTCTACATGGGATTCGGGCATTCCGTCTCTGAGTGGTCGGGTAGGCGTGCGCTGGGAAGGCGCACTGGCAGCCGTTCCGGCTCTGTGGACAGATATTTACCTGCGCGGCGAATCCAGTTCCGACCTGGAAGAACCGGGCACTGTGCGCAGCGTGCTGGAGGACAAAGACAGCTGGTTCACTGCCAATATTTCAACGGGTATAAACTTCGGCAGTGATCAACAGTACCAGGTGGCACTGAACCTGCTCAACCTGAATAACGAGAGTTACATCGCCTCAACCGAGAACCTGTATGGCGCTGAACGCAGCGTCGCCATGAAGCTCACTCTGAACTTGTAAAGACGGATTTATCGTACATTACGGGTAACTTTTTCCGGCACAGGACGAGGGTTACCTCGCTTATTCTTCCCCGCCCGGCAGCGATCCGGCCGTGTCCTGGCTCCATGTCCGCGCCCCTCCGGGGTGCCCTCAGTTGGTCGGGAGCCTGAAAGCGCTTCGCTGTCTCCCTCCACGCCCTCGGCGCTGTCCTTGATACTTCCGCCAGGACACACCCGGACCACTGCCTGACATCGAGCGTGTAGAGATTAGTGAAGGTCCATGACAATGAACATGTAGCTTAGGGCCTGGCACTGAAAGAGGCACAGGGCGGGGGGTTGCCTTGCGGAAGTATAAAGGCTAGCGCCGAGGGCGGCTGGAGATAGCGAAGCGCTTTAAAGCTCCAGCCAACTGAGGGAAGCCCGGAGGGCCGCGGCCATGGAGCAAGGTAACCCCCCGCCCTGTGCCGGAATTGAACAACACACACTCGCCCTGCGCCGGGAATAGAAAAACAGTCTTCCCGGGGATCTACAAAGAAGCAAAAAAAAGGGGCCTTCATGGAAGACCCCTTTTTGATTTGCCCGGACCGAAAAATCCGGCCCGGTTTTATCCCGCTGAGAGACTAGTAAATATCCTTGCGGGTGTTGTAGATATTGAATTTGCCGGTAGGTGTAACAAGGCGCTTGTCCTTGATCACTTTCTTCAGCTTGCGAGTCTTGTCATCCACTACCACGATGGCAGATTCCTGATCCTTGCCACTCCAGACAGAGAACCAGACTTCGTCACCCGCGGCGTTGTACTCGGGCTGTACAACCCTTTTAGGACCTTCGCTCAAATCAGCCCACTCGCCAATCGGCAGTACTTCGTAGCCGGCCTCGAGGTTGTCGACGTCATACACTGCAATGGACTGGCTGATCTTGGGATCCGGGTTCAGTGTGTTGTCCACCCACAGGTTCTTGGACTTCGGATGGCTCTTCACGAACAGGGAACCACCGCCCTGGGCCTTCAGCGTACGCACCACTTTCCAGGCATTGTTCTTATGCCCTTCGGGGTCGGTACCAATAAAGGTCATATTCTCGTTACCAAGAGCAGAGGTTATCCACACAGGACCATACTTGGGATCGTTGATATTGGCGCCGCGACCCGGATGAGGAATCTCGGTAGCATCAACCAGCGCTGCAATCTTCCGCTCCTTGGCATCCACCACAGCGATCTTGTTGGACTTGTTCGCCGCCGTCAGGAAGTAGCGTTTGGTAGAATCCCAGCCGCCGTCATGCAGGAAGCGGGCAGCCTCCAGCGTAGTCACATTGAGTGCATCCAGGTTGCTATAGTTCACCAGCAGAATCTTGCCAGTCTCCTTGACGTTGACGATGAACTCCGGATGCTCGTGCGAGGCGACAATAGCTGCAACCCGTGGTTCGGGGTGATACTCCTGGGTATCCACGGTCATACCACGGGTAGACACGATTTTCTTCGGCTCAAGGGTTGGGCCGTCCATCAATACATACTGTGGCGGCCAATAGGCACCGGCAATGGCGATTTTGTCCTCAAAGCCCTTGTACTTGGACGTCTCAACAGAGCGTGCCTCCAGGCCTATCTTGACCGTGGCGATCACCTTGGGCGGATTCATGTAGAGATCTATCATGTCTATCTTGGCATCGCGGCCTATGGTGTAAACATAGCGGCCACTGTGTGAAGGCCGGGAAATGTGTACCGCGTAGCCCGTATCAAGAACAGCGATGATGTCCTTGCTGTCCCCGTCGATAAGGGCAATCTGGCCCGCGTCACGCAGGGTTACCGCGAAGATATTGTCGATGTTGTAATTGTGTTGCGGCTTGCTGGGGCGATCCTTCTCGGCTACATGCACCTTCCAGCTGTCCATCATTTCCTTCATGCCCCACTCGGGAGGCTGCGGCGGCTCGTGCTGCAGGAAGCGCGCCATGATGTCGATCTGCTCTTCGCTGAAGTCACCGGAAGTACCCCAGTTGGGCATACCACCGGGGCTGCCGTAGTTGATCAGCACCTTGAGGAACTCGGTACCACGCTCCTGGGTGATATCAGTGGTCAGGGGCTTGCCCGTCGCCCCTTTGCGCAGCACGCCGTGACAACCGGCGCAGCGCTCAAAATAAAGTTTGGCGGCAATATCGTATTCCGCCTGGGTCATATCGGGGGCGCCAGGAGTGACGACGCGTTTTAAATCACCCGCCGCTGTAGGCGCGCCCTTGTAAGCCATTTCTCCGGGTGTCACTCCCGGGTGGTCAGTTTTGTCCTGTGCAATGCCGGCAACCGATGCCACGGTCAATCCAGCAAACACGGCTGCCATGGGCAGCAGCTTGATCCAAGTATTCCCTGTTCTTTTCATTTTCATCCCCTCCACGGGACCATAATCGCAGAGACCAGACTATGCTTCTCAATAAATTTCACCTTGACGCACATCAACAAAAACCAAGTGCAACAGTCAGGAATCCGACGCAATCACATCCGTAGACTTTTGCTGCCGCCGCTCTCGCTTTTTCCGCTTTTCCACCAACGGCGGACAGCGCTGCTCATCCCAGTAGGTCACCTGGCACTCCAGGCAGTAGTGGCATTCATTGTCAATAATTTCACCGGTTGGCTTGATGGCAGCTATCTGACACTGATGGCCGCAGGACTCACAGGGCGTACCGCACTCATTGCGCCGCCGCAGCCAATCGAATATTCGAAAGCGCGTTGCAAAGCTAAGACCTGCCCCCAATGGACATAGATATTTGCAGAAAAATTTACTGTTAACAGCAGACACTGCCAGCAAGGCTAATGCGTACACAACAAATATCGGCTCCCGCGCAAAGCGCAGAATAAAAGTCGTTTTGAATGGCTCTACCTCAGCCAACTTTGCCGCGGTCACCATGGAATCCAGCGACAGGCCCACCAGTGCAATCAAAATAAAATACTTTATCGCCCACAGCCGCTCATGCACCATTTGCGGCAGACGATATCCTTCAATTCCCAGGTGCGTGGCCAACTTACTGATAAGGTCCTGTGCGGCACCAAAGGGGCATAGCCAACCGCAGTAAACCCCACGCCCCCACAGTAAAATACTGACTGCGACAAAAGCCCACAGCATAAAAATCACTGGTTCTATCAACAGCGTATCCCAGGAAAAACCACTGCTGAGACTGTGAAAAAAAGCCAACAAATTAATAACCGACAACTGGGCAGAGCAGTAAAAACCGATGAAAAAAACGGTAAACAGAAGATACGCAACGCGCAGCCGATGAAATAGCACTGTGCGCTTAACCAGCCAGTCCTGAAAAAATAACACCGCCAGTAATAGTACTAATGCCAGCGCAACGACCACCAGTTCGAACAAGCGATCCTGCCACAACAGCTTCCAGGCCGGCTCGTCCCAATCAACATTCGCAGTTGCAGCAGACGCCATGCCAGGCATCGCCGGCGCAGAACTGCGGGGAATGCCGTAGGTCTCGGCTACCCGGTGCACTGATTTATTTACCGAACTGGTCAACACCATGGTGGTTATGGTCGCGCCGGTAATGCCATCAATACCGACATAGCCCTTGCGGCCCCGCGCCCCCACCCGGATCCGATCCGTGGTTTTCTTGCCGATAAACTGGTTGATAAACGCTGCCAGATCAGCATCGGAAATGCCGATAACCAGAATCGGCTCCTCGTGGTGCAAGATTGCGATGCCCTTGATCAGACCATCTTCACCCAGCCCCACCAGGGTATTGATGGGCTTGCCTGAATAGGCAGAGATCGGAGCCAACTCACCGGTAGTGAAGGCGAAGCCCAACTGTCCACGCTCGCTGCGAACCGAGTAGGCGAGAGTTTTGTCGTTAAGAGAAGTAATGACCTGCGCTGTTGGAAACACTTGCTGAACCTGAGACAGAGTCAACTCTGCACCCCGCGCCCCAGTGACAACCGTCGCCAATAGCAGAGCGGACAGCAGGACAAAATATCGCGAAAAAAGACCTTGATCTGAGTGCATGATGCGCCCGGGCTGGGAACGCTAGTGTACGCCCCTTATTTTGCCCTACATGCTAATACTCCCAGCGTGAGCCTCCTTTGATCTGCATCAAGCAAGCCTGCTCTAAGCTGGGGTCTTATAGGGCATGAATAATTATCAAGCAATTATTGCTCTACTGTTTATCGCTCCACTCGCTGCCGCGCAGGGCAGCGCGGATGCAGTCAACGAGCGTATACCGGTAAAAAAGATTGAACTGGAAGCGCACTGGAAGGTGAATTGCGCCAGTGCCTGGAGTAGCCTGCAGGCGGCATCAATACCAGCCCCCACCGGGAACGACTGCGGAGTCACTGCCCGGTTGCGCCGACAAATCCAGCTGTGCGCTTACATTTATCAGGCGCCCGGCGACAACTCGACACACCGCTGCCCCGATTACCGCAGCGTCTCAGAGCATCTGCAGCAGCCCAGCGCAACCGCAGATTGTGCCACTCTGCGCGTATCGATCCAACAGCTCATGCACTGCCCGGCGAACAACCAGTAACAACAAAACACCACAAGCGGACATTGATTTCTTTGATTGAGGTCAAGATGCTTGCAATTTAGGCGCGTTAACATTCCGCAGGCGGAACGATTTGTTTCGCGTTATCAATTCGTCTGCACGAGGGGAAGAGCATGTCAGATCAAGATCAGGACGATGGCGGCCAGGTGCCAATGATGCAAAAGCTGTTGGACAACCCATTTCTATTGCTCTTTATAGGGGTGGCATCCCCCGCCGTACTTTACCTGGGCTGGGGCATCATGGAAATTGTAATGATACCCATGCGCTAAGCGTCAAAACTAAAACAAAAAAACAAGACCATAGTAGAGGGTTAATCCATGTCCAGCCTGTCGCCTCCCGCAAAGAAAATATGGTGGAACGAGCCCATCCACAAATCCGAATTGATGTGGATATCACTGGTCTTTGTCTGGGGCATGGTCATGACCTTTATGATGCCGTACTGGCATGTGGTCGGAAAGCAGAACCTTGGCACCGAGACCTACCAGACCACACCCAAGGCTTACCAGACCACGGTCCAGGCTTTCGTGGACAAATACACTGTCCGCAATGAGGGGCCGCGCAACTATCCGGTAGTCGCGCCACCTGCTGGTGGTGATGTTTACATGCTGGCCAGGCTGTGGGACTGGTGGCCGATCATAGAATTGAAAAAAGGCGAAACCTATCGCTTCCATCTGTCGTCACTGGATTGGCAGCATGGCTTCTCTCTACAACCAGCCAACATCAACATACAGGTCGTACCCAATTACGAACATGTATTTACCCTGACCCCCAACGCGTCCGGTGAGTACTCCGTTATCTGTAATGAGTACTGCGGCATTGGTCATCACTTGATGATCGGCAAAATACTGGTAGTGGATTAGGGATACGGACATGACTAACAACAACTTTAGAACTTGTCCGGACACTGGCTTGAAGTTCCATGGTCCGGCAGAAAACCTAATGAAGGCCAACGCGGTCGCGGCAGTGGTATTCTTGCTGGTAGGCGGGCTTTACGGACTAATGGTAGGCCTGACGCGATGGCAGGCAGTGCATTTGTTGGGCGCCGAAGACTTTTACATGGTGCTCACCGCACATGGCATCAACGTATTGATTTTCTGGATGATCTTTTTCGAAATAGCGATCCTGTACTTCTGCTCCTCGGTCTTGTTGGGCTCGCGTCTGGCGACCCCTAAATGGGCATGGGTCGGGTTTGCCTTGATGGTGATCGGCGCAATCATGAATAACGTGATTGTGCTGCAGGGTAACTCCAGCGTCATGATGACGTCCTACGTGCCATTGGAAGCGCATCCGCTGTTTTACCTCAGCCTGATCCTGTTTGCGGTCGGTGCGTTAATCGGTTGCTTCGTGTTTTTCGGCACCCTGGTAGTTGCCAAAGCTGAGAAGACCTATGAAGGCTCTGTGCCCCTGGTCACATTCGGTGCTATCACCGCGGCGATCATCGCAGTATTCACCATTGTCAGTGGCGCCATCATCCTGTTACCGACCTTCCTGTGGAGTGTCGGCCTGGTAGGCGAGATCAATGTCCTGGCCTATCGCATGGTGTGGTGGGCTTTTGGCCACTCCTCCCAGCAAATTAACGTGGCAGCTCACGTAGCGGTCTGGTATGCCATTGCAGCCATCGTATTTGGCGCAAAGCCCTTGTCGGAAAAAGTAAGCCGCACGGCCTTTTTGATGTACATCCTGTTCCTGCAGCTGGCCAGTGTTCACCATTTGCTGGTAGATCCAGGGTTGAGCTCAAACTACAAGATGTTCAACACCAGCTACGCCATGTATCTGGCCGTTATGGCCAGCATGGTACACGGCCTGACGGTGCCCGGTTCCATCGAGGCAGCTCAACGTGCAAGGGGACATACAGCTGGCC
Source organism: Halioglobus sp. (assembly GCA_036961445.1). Lineage (GTDB taxonomy): Bacteria > Pseudomonadota > Gammaproteobacteria > Pseudomonadales > Halieaceae > JBALVO01. The sequence goes on along the minus strand of JBALVO010000006.1, from coordinate 39,703 downwards.
TGTTCACCTGGTTACGCAAGGCACCGTGGAGTAATCCGACATTCTCTGGCATGTTTATTTCCCTGGTCGGGTTTGGCTTCCTGGGTGGCATTACCGGCGTGGTAATGGGTGCAGAGCAAATCAATATACTGGTACACAACACGCTGTATGTACCTGGCCATTTCCACGCCACGGTGGTACTGGGTAGCACATTGGCATTTATGTCACTGGCCTACTGGCTGGTACCGGTCTTGTTTCGCCGCCAGCTGGTCTGGCGAGGACTGGCCAGGTGGCAGCCCTACATGTTCGGACTGGGCATGTCTGGAGTGTCGCTGTTCCTGATGGGCGCAGGCACACTGGGCGTACCACGCCGCCACTGGGATATCGGCTTTGCTGGTACCGGCGGCATTACCCATGAATTCCCCGCGGCGGCCTACACCATGCTCGCCCTGAACGGTATGTCGGTCATTGTGGCTGTCGCTGGCGGCGCGTCTTTCTGCCTGATCATGGTTGGCACCATACTGTTCGGCAAGAAGCTCGGCGACCAACCCATGGCAGAGCCATGTATAGTGGCTCCGGTTACTGATGAGGAATACAATGCCAACGGCGGTAGTGCTTTTGCCATACCGGGGACCCTGGTCCTGGCGATGATTTTCTTTGTCAGTTTCGCGCTGTACTACTTCATTAACTGGAAGTATCTGGCTGAAACCTGGGGCATAGGCTAACCGTCTGATGAGGTTCCCTCAACTCGCAGCTTAGGTGCTTTTACATGCAGAGGTTTCTATGGCCGGCATTAGCCGGCCTTTTTCTTGCTATCGGCGTGGTCGCGGCGACAGCTGATCCGGATTTTTCCAGCTTCAGTCATGATGATGCGTTGGCCTATAGCCAGGGCGCTATCGGATCTACCGTGCAGGGTATCGAACTGGTCAGAACCGATGGATCGCTGGTGTCGCTGGAAGACTATCGCGGCAAGCCACTGGTAATCAGCATGATTTTCACCAGCTGCCATCACATCTGTCCCACGACGACCCAACATCTACAACAGGTGGCGAAAAAGGCGTGGGATGTCCTTGATGATGATAGCTTCGCACTGGTAAGCGTCGGGTTCGACACGGCCAATGACAGCCCACTGCGTATGGCGCAATTTCGCACCAGCACGGGTGTGACCGATGAACACTGGGATTTCCTCTCAGGTGATGCCGCCAATATGGACAAGCTCGTCAGGCAACTGGGTTTTATCTATACACCCTCGGCCAGTGGTTTCGATCACTTGATACAGTCCTCGGTGATTGATGCCGATGGCGTGATCTACCGGCAGGTCTACGGTATCTCATTTCCAACGCCACAATTGATAGAGCCGCTGAAAGAGCTGGTATTTAACAAGCCGAAAAGTCACTCCACCCTGTCCTACCTGGGAGGTCGTATACGCCTCTTCTGCACCGTATACGACCCGGCGACAGACTCATACTACGTCGATGTATCGGTGTTTATTGGCACCTTTGTGGGGCTGTTGGTTTCCCTTATTTTCGGGCGCGTGCTATTCAAAGAATGGCGCCGCAGTTTAAAGGCCGATAGATGAAAGCACTGTTGAAGCATGGCTTTGACTGGCTGGACAGTCTATTTTCACAGGTGTTCACCCCCGCCTGGAATCCCATGTACCAGCTGGGGGCCCTGTCATTCTTTTATTTCTGGATTGTGGCGGTAACCGGGGTCTACCTGTTTATCTTTTTCGAGACCAGCATCTCGGGGGCTTATGCCTCTATGGAATATATCTCGGTGGAACAATGGTACCTGGGGGGCATCATGCGCAGCTTTCATCGCTACGCCTCTGCTGCCATGGGTATCTGTGTCACCCTGCACCTGGTGCGCGAATTTGCCAGAGACCGATACAGCGGGGTGCGATGGTTCAGTTGGGTGTCCGGCGTCCCGCTACTGTGGCTGTTATTTGCCTCTGCTATCGGTGGCTACTGGTTAGTGTGGGATGTACAAGCCCAATACATTGCCATTACCACGGCGCAATGGTTTGACTGGCTACCGATCATGGTCGACCCCATGGCCAGCAACTTTCTCAATGAAGCCACCCTCAGTGATCGCTTCTTTTCACTACTGGTATTTCTCCATATAGGCATCCCGCTGTCCCTGCTGCTGGGCATGTTCATTCATATCAAACGCATCACTGGTGCCCGCACTAACCCGGCCAAAGGCCTGGCCGCAGGTACCGGGCTGGCCATGCTGGCGGTATCCCTGTGGCAGCCCGCCCTGAGCCAGGCGCCGGCCAATCTCGATGTGGCAGTCACAACCGTGGGCCTGGACTGGATTTTCCTCAACCCCTACCCGCTGATCAATAGTTGGGGGCCGGGGCCAACCTGGGCGCTGCTGGTGGGCCTGTCGTGCTTGCTAACCATCCTGCCCTGGTTGCCCTCCAGGCGAGAACAACAGACGCCTGTCGCCGTAGTGAATCCCGAGGACTGCAACGGCTGTGGCTGGTGCCTTGCGGACTGCCCCTATGAGGCGGTCAGCATGAAAGTGCACGACTACAAACCAGGCCATCAGCAGTCGGTAGTGGACCCCGACTTGTGCATCAGCTGTGGCATTTGCGCCGGCGCTTGTCCCTCTTCGTCACCCTTTCGCCATGTGGATGAACTGACCACCGGCATCAGTATTCCAGGCTTCCACATCAAGGAGCTACTGTCTCTTACCGAAAGCAAACTGAGCAAACTAAGCACCAATGAACCGCGCATTATGGTCTATGGCTGCGACCACGGCAGCAAGATCGAGAGTATGGCAGCGGACAGTGTCGCCTCTATCAGCATGCCCTGCACCGCATTGGTACCCCCTGCTTTTATTGACTATGTCTTGCGCAAGGATCTGGCTGAAGGCGTCATGATTTCCGGCTGCTGTGAGGGGGACTGCCACTATCGACTGGGCAATTCCTGGATGGACCAACGCTTCAGTATGGAGCGCATGCCAGTGCTGCGCACCCGCGTGCCCAGAGAGCGAGTTAAGACGCGCTGGCTGGGTGTACAGGGCACACAACAGCTGCATCTGGAGGTAAAGGAGTTCCAGGCTAACCTGCGCGACCATAAAGAACTCAATGCGATAGAGGTAAGTAATGGATAAGGGGCTTCGTTATCTCGGTCAGGCCCTGTCATACGCAGTGTTTTTTGTGCCGCTGGTATACCTCTCACACCTGCCCATCCACCGCCACCTGGCAGAGGATATGGCAGTCCTGAAAATAGCCGTACGCCACCCGGGACACATTATCGGTGAGTGCACGTCCGCTAGCGGCTCTGGCGGCGGCATGCGACCCAGCACGATGCAACAAACCATTGAAATTTGCCCCCGGGAGCGCTCCCCGCTGCAACTGGAGTTGCTCCTTGACGGGGAAACCCTGTACCGTGAAACGGTTCCGGCGCCGGGCCTACACAGCGATGGCATATCCAGTATGTACCGGCAATTCAATGTGCCCGCTGGCCCGCACCACCTGCAGCTGCGCATGAACGATAACGTGGCTGTGGCAGGCTATCCCTGGCAGTTCGAACAGCATATTCAATTACAGCCGGCCCAGGTGATGGTGGCCAGCTTCAAAGAAGGGTTCAGATTACAGTGACTCCGGAGCAGGATTACAGCCTCGAAGTGCCCCAGGATTCTCGCCGGCAATTGGCTCTGGGCTGGCTGTGGCTTTGTGTCCTGGCGCTGCTGGGTGCTGGTGTCTTTTCGCTACTGCTGGTGCTGTCTCGCACGCCCTATATCTCGGAGATCATGCCGTGGATAGATTTTTTCCATTCCGCGCTGGTGGTCCATGTGAACCTGTCGGTGTTGGTATGGGGCCTGTCTTTCGGCGGCATCCTGTGGAGCCTGAACCAACGCCCGGGAAAAGCATGGCTGGCCTGGGCCGCCTTGCTAGTGGCCAGTCTGGGCGCAAGCATCATCATCGTCTCGCCCTTTGTGCGCGACGCTCAGCCCCTGATGAGCAACTACGTTCCGGTACTGCAGCACCCATTATTCTTTGCAGGACTGCTGTTATTCGCTCTGGGTTTTACGCTGCTGGTGTTGAACAGCATGATATTCATGGCGTCGGTGGGTCCGTGGATGAGCGGTCGCGGTGCCCTGCGCTTCGGCCTGAACGCCGCGGCCGTATCGGCAGCGGTCGCCCTGATCTGTTTTGTATGGTCTTACCTCCAGATGCCCGACTACCTGTTAGGCCAATCCTTCTTTGAACTGCTGTTCTGGGGAGGCGGGCATGTATTGCAGTTCACCTACACCCTACTGATGCTGGTGTGTTGGCTGTGGTTGTCTCGTGCCGCGGGCCTGCAACTGCCGATCACGCCGCGCGTGACTCTGGTCATCCTGTTCGTGGGTCTGGCCTGTGTCTTTGTTGCACCGATAATCTACCTGGCATTCCCGATTACTGCGCTGGAACATGTAGAGCTGTTCACCTGGCTAATGCGCTGGGGCGGAAGCCTGGCTACACTGCCCCTGGCATTGGCGGTGATTAGCAGCCTGCTGCGTTATGGTGGCGCCTCCCAGGAAGAATGGCTCGCGCGCTCTGCGCTACAATGCTCTGTGTTCCTGTTCGGCATTGGCGGCATGATTGGCTTCCTGATTTCTGGCAGCAACGTCACCATTCCGGCCCACTATCATGGCTCCATCGTCGGCGTAACACTGGCACTGATGGGTGTTTGTTATCTGTTGCTGCCGCAGTTGGGTTATCCACTGCGCAATATGAAAATGGCCATCTGGCAGCCGATAATCTACAGCGGCGGCCAGCTGATGCATGTGGGAGGTCTGGTCTGGTCTGGTGGTTACGGTGTCCAGCGCAAGGTCGCAGGGGCGGAACAAGAACTGGACTCCATCGAGCGCATACTGGGCATGGGTTTAATGGGATTCGGAGGGCTGGTTTCCTCCATCGGTGGCCTGTTGTTCCTGATAATCGTGTTGCGGGCCCTCATCCGCCCCCAACAGGCTGCGCAGTAAACTGAAGGACGGCAGTGATAGTGCCAAAATGATCACAAAAAATAAAATATTGCGTTGCGGCAGTGGATCTCCGTGCATTTTTTCCAGCATAGCCAGTAGCTGCCCGGTGACGACATAGAGCACGATACCGACCACGGTAAAGAGAATTATTTCCACAACAGACCCCCGCTCTTTGATTCGGGGAATGGTGCAGTAAGCGGAGCAACAAGACAATGATATGTAACAGGAAATATGGCATCACGCGCTGGCGACTCGGCTTGTTGCTGCTGGCAATTACACTGGTGGCCGCATGTAGCGAGCAACGTTTCGAAGCGCAGGAAGCAAAGGCCTTCACCCTGCCATCGCTGGCTTCCACTGACAGTTTGTCACTTGAAGACTATCGCGGTGACGTGGTCTACCTGACTTTCTGGGCATCCTGGTGTGTACCCTGCCGCCAGGAAATGCCCTACCTGGCGCAACTGTGGCAACGACACCAGCAGTCGGGCCTGCAGATAATAGGCATTAACGTCGATGATGATATTGCAGCGGCACGCCAATTTGCCGCAGATCATGACCTGCCCTTCCCTTTGGTGTATGACCAGGACCGCACGGTGAGCAAGCTGTACCGCGTACCGGGCTTTCCAACCCATTTCATCGTGGATCGCGGGGGCAAGATTCGCTATTCCGGGCTAGGCTTCAATCTGGCCGATGTGGGCGCCATCAGCCAGGAGGTCGAGACGCTATTGCAGGAGTCAGTCGATGCAGCAGATTAATAGTGCTGAGGAATAAACCCGCCGCGAGCGCATTGTGCAAGGTCACCATAAACAGCGGCAGATGCAACCAGATCATACTCACACCAACGACAATCTGGCCGATAGAGAACACCGAGAGTGCCAGAATCGTGCCCGTCAGTGCCGACTCTGTTTTTAGCGTGCGTACCATCCAGGCCAGGTAAGCGGCCGTGAGCACGGCAAACAGGCGATGCACCATACTGAGCAGGCCCAGAGAGTCAGCTCGCTCGGACTGCCCCGAACTATCCACAACAATCTCCCGAAATGGATTGAAGACATCGCCCGCATGCCCGCTTGCGAGTGCGTTACTTTCACAACTCAAAAGACCCGGGCAGCTGGCGGACGCATAATTGGCGCTACTCCAACCTCCCAGAATAATTTGCAACATCACCAGGGCGAGTGCCGCAATGGCCAATGGCCGGTAAGCCATAATCTTTGCCGGCAGTTCCACAGCACCGGTATCGCGCTGCATCAGCCACCACAACAGACCCAGCAGCCCCATGCCGCCCAACAGGTTACCCATGGTAATCAGCGGATTACTGCGTGTGGGCGTGTAATAGCCCAGCAAAGAGAGAAAGACAGTGATAACAAAGATAGACAGCGGGACTAATACACCGGTGGCGCGTGCACTACCCTGGCGCAGGGCAAGCAGGAAGATGGCGACTATAAACAGACCGAGAATACTCGCGATATAGCGGTGCGCGATCCGTGCGCTCTGGTGCGCCATATCCTGTCCGTCAGCGGTGAGTACCGTGATACCCCTCTTTTCCGTGGCGGGGTTCAGCTGAGCGTAGCATGCAGGCCAGTCCTCACAACCGATGCCCACTTCCGCCAGACGAATATAGGCACTCAGGATCACTGTGATCAACGTCAATAACAACGACAGACTGACAAGAGAGCGAAAAATGGCGGCAAACCCGGCAAAAATATGAGATCAGCATATAGATCGGGCCGTGAAAAACAAGGGAGAACAGCAAGAGCCTATGCGGGTGCAGGCAGAGGCTGCAGGTGCGCTCGTGCACACCGCGCACATACTTGTTATCTGCCCGATTTCACCTATTATTCTAGCGAAAGCTATAACAAAATTTGAACCCAATGGAGTTACCCATGCAATACAAACCAGCGAAGGTCGCCCTTATAGCGGCGCTGCTGTCAGGCTACTCACTGGCCACGATGGCCCAGATACCGGTACCACCAGACAAGCAGATCCTGTCCACCGCTTACACCGGCAAGGCCTATTCGCCCTATGCCAGGCGGGATTTTGCCACTGACGTGTATTTTGGCGACACCCACTTACACACTGACATTTCCATGGACGCGGGCGCCTTCGGCAATCGACTGGGGCTGGATTCGGCCTATCGGCTGGCCCGCGGCGAACAGGTGGACTCAACCCGGGGCGGACCGATACGCCTGGCACAACCGCTGGACTTCCTGGTAATCGCTGATCATTCGGACAATATGGGCTTCTTCCCTGACCTGGTCGCCGGGGCCCCGCATATCCTGTCTGACCCCACCGGTAAGGACTGGTACGAACGCATCAAGGCCGGTAAGGGCGGGGGGGTTGCATTGGAACTTATCGGCCTGTTTTCGCAGGACAAGTTTCCACCCGAACTGATCTACTCACCGGATTCAGCGTCGTACAAAAGCGCCTGGGCAAAAACCGTGAAAGCCGCTGAACAGTATAATGAACCGGGCCGCTTCACCGCCTTCATCGGCTACGAATGGACCTCGCTGGTAACGGGTAACAATCTGCACCGGGTCGTTGTCTATCGCGATAATGGTGACAAGGGCGGCCAGATGGTCCCCTACACAGCCGGCGCTCCCCTGGGCAGCACCACACCGCGCAATCTGTGGGCGTGGATGGACAAGTACGAGAAGAAAACCGGCGGTCAGCTGCTGGCCATCGCGCACAATGGCAACCTGTCCAACGGCATTATGTTCCCGCTGGAAAAACAAAGTGACGGCGAGCCCATCGATAAACAATACGTGCAGCAACGGGACAAGCGGGAGCCTCTGTACGAGGCCACGCAGATCAAGGGGGACGGCGAGAGCCACCCCTTCCTGTCACCCAATGACGAGTTCGCCAACTATGAAACCTGGGATATCGGCAACCTCGACGTATCCGAGGCCAAAACCGATGCCATGCTGGCGGGTGAATACGCTCGCGAAGGCTTGAAGCGGGGCCTGGAGTTGCAGGCCAAATTCGGCACCAATCCCTACAAATACGGCATGATCGGCGCCACCGACAGCCACACGTCACTGGCCACCACGCGGGAGGAAAACTTCTTTGGCAAGCACACCGGTGCCGAACCCTCACCTGAGCGGATGGCTCACCCCTTCATGGCCACCGAGCAAGGCACCATCTTTGGCTGGCAAATGGTGGCCTCGGGCCTGGCCGCTGTGTGGGCAACGGACAACACCCGCGAAGCGCTATTTGATGCTATGGCCCGCAAGGAAGTCTATGCCACAACCGGCACCCGCATGCGGGTTCGCCTGTTCGGTGGCTGGGAATATACCGAAAAAGACCTGGACAACCGCGAACCGGTTTTCGTCGGCTACGAGAAAGGCGTGCCCATGGGCGGCGACCTGCCGGCCAAACCCGCTGGCAAAAAAGCGCCCAGCTTTATGGTGTATGCCCTGCGCGACGCCATTGGCGCCAACCTGGATCGCATCCAGATGGTCAAGGGCTGGCACGATGGCAAGCAGACGCGGGAGCAAGTCTATGACGTGGTGTGGTCTGGTGACAGGAAACCCGGCAAGGATGGCAAAGTTCCCGCCGTGGGCAATACGGTAGATGCAAAAACCGCATCCTGGACCAACACCATCGGTGCTTCTGAACTTGGCACAGTGTGGACAGACCCGGATTTTGATGCCAGGCAACGGGCTTTTTACTACGCCAGGGTAATCGAGATCCCAACCCCGCGTTGGTCCACCTATGACGCCTTCCGGTTCGGCGTAGCGATTCCGGAAGACGCGCCGGTGTCCACCCAGGATCGCGCCTATACCTCCCCCATCTGGTATAACCCCTAGGCAACACCAACACCCCGGACCCGGCTGGTTAGCGGGTCTGGACTTTACTCAAATTGCCTTTATGTGCAGAGCGTCTAGACTGAAGTTATGATCAGTAACCACAGTAAACTAACCGGAATCATCTGGTTATCGTTGGTAATTTTGATGGCAGCATCCGGCTCTTCCAGTGCACAGATACCATCACAGCGGCAGTCCATGCTGGACGCCATCAGGGCGTCTGTGCGCGACTCCGCTGAGTACACCGGTCGATCGGAACTGAGCGACGCGGTAATGCAAGCCATGGGCGCCGTGGCACGAGAAGCATTTGTACTGCCGCAGTACCAGCACCTTGCTTACCAGAATACGCCGCTGCCGATAGCAGCTGGACAAACCATCTCCCAACCACTGATTGTAGCCCTCATGACTGACCTGCTGGATCCACAGCCCAACGATGTGATACTCGAGGTAGGCACCGGGTCGGGCTACCAGGCTGCAGTGCTGTCCCACCTGGTAAAGCAGGTTTACAGCGTGGAAATCGTGCCGGAACTTGCGGCGACTGCCGCCGAGCTGCTTACCCTACAGGGCTACACAAACATCACGGTGCGCGCCGGAGATGGTTATGCCGGCTGGCCGGAATATGCCCCGTTTGACGGCATTATCGTTACCGCCGCTGCCGGTGAAATTCCACCACCGTTATTACAGCAGCTGAAACCGGGGGGAAAGCTGGTCATTCCCGTCGGCGCGGAGCACGGTTACCAGGAATTACTGCTGGTGGAAGTCGGTGCCACGGGTGACATCGAAAAACGTTCAATGCTACCCGTGCGCTTTGTTCCCCTGACGCGGCAGCACTGAGCAACAACGACGGGAATAACTGACCGCGTCCCTTACTTTTACAGTGGCGAGCGACCCTTATTAGCTGCTATACGCATGCGCAACGCGTTGAGCTTGATAAAGCCTTCGGCATCTGCCTGGTTGTATGCACCGGCGTCGTCTTCGAAGGTGGCAATGCTTTCATCGAACAGACTGTCCGTGGACTGGCGGCCGACGACAATGACGTTGCCCTTGTACAATTTGAGTCGCACCTTGCCGCTGACCACGGTCTGGGAGTCATCAATGGCAACCTGCAGCATTTTACGTTCGGGTGACCACCAGTAACCGTTGTAGATCAAACTGGCGTAGCGCGGCATCAATTCATCCTTGAGATGCATCACTTCGCGATCCAGGGTCAGGGACTCTATCGCCCGATGCCCTTTGAGCATAATCGTACCACCGGGTGTTTCGTAGCAGCCTCTGGCCTTCATGCCCACGTAGCGGTTCTCCACGATATCCGCACGGCCTATACCATTGGCGCCGCCAACTTTGTTAAGGTACTCAAGCACGGTGGCCGGGCTCATATTCTGACCATCAATCGCAACAATATCGCCACCCGCGTAATCCAGCTCAATGTAGGTGGGCTGATCAGGGGCCGCCTCCGGGCTCACGCTCCAGCGCCACATATCCTCCTCTGGCTCGGACCAGGGCTCCTCCAGAATGTCGCCCTCGTAGGAAATGTGTAGCAGATTGGCATCCATTGAGTACGGTGATTTCTTCTTGGCAGTAGAAAAATCCACAGGAATATTGTGCTGCTCGCAGTAAGCCATAAGGGATTCGCGGGAGCCCAGGTCCCACTCCCGCCAGGGCGCGATCACTTTGATACCAGGCTTTAAAGCATACGCGCCCAACTCGAAGCGTACCTGGTCATTGCCCTTGCCTGTGGCACCGTGTGAAATGGTATCGGCACCGGTCTCGTTGGCAATCTCAATCAGGCGCTTGGCGATCAGAGGGCGAGCAATGGAAGTGCCCAGCAAGTACTCGCCTTCATAAATGGTATTGGCCCTGAACATAGGGAATACGAAGTCACGCACAAATTCCTCGCGCAGATCATCGATGTAGATCTCTTTGATACCCATAGCCTGGGCCTTGGCGCGGGCGGGCTCTACTTCCTCACCTTGTCCGATGTCGGCGGTGAAGGTAACGACCTCGCAGGCATAAGTGTCCTGTAACCACTTAACAATGACCGAGGTGTCCAAACCACCAGAATAGGCCAGGACAACTTTTTTTACATCAGACATCTTATGCTCCACGCAGGCTCTGCTTAAAAGGGCGCACATTCTACTCCCGGCAAGGGACAATTCCCACCCTGTATTCCCGCGCCGCCGGCTTTACTGTAGCATTCACCCCCTGCTCTTACGCCACAAGGCTACCAGTGACCGAACTGACCATTACCCGCCCCGACGACTGGCACGTGCATTTACGCGACGGAGACGCCCTGCTACACACCTGCGCCGACATGGCGCGTTATTTCGGGCGCGTTATCGTCATGCCCAACCTGACGCCGCCGGCTACCAGCGTCGCATCTGCAGCGGCCTATCGGAGCAGGATTCTCGCTGCGATGGACGGCTTGCCACGCAAGTTTGAACCGCTGATGGCCCTCTACCTGACCGACCAGACCGATGCCGCTGAAATCCAGCTGGCGGCAGCCTCTGAGTTTGTGCACGCGGTCAAATTATATCCGGCTGGCGCAACCACCAATTCCGACGCCGGCGTGGCCAAACTGGATGGACTGTTCAATACCCTGGCAGCTATGGAAGAAGCAGATTTACCGCTTTTAATCCACGGCGAAGTCACTGATCATAATATCGATATATTCGACCGCGAGCAGGTGTTCATCGACCGCCACCTGGCACCCATTAGCGCGCGCTTCCCTGGGTTGCGCATCGTGCTGGAACATATCACGACACGCGATGCTGTGCAGTTCGTGACGGAATCGAGCAGCAATATAGCGGCCACCATAACTGCCCACCACCTGCTCTATAATCGCAACGACATGCTGGTGGGTGGCATCCGCCCTCATTACTACTGCCTGCCTATCCTCAAGCGCAATATTCACCAGGTGAAGTTGATGGAAGCCGCCACGTCCGGCAATCCAAAATTTTTCCTGGGCACTGACTCGGCGCCACACAGCACCGGCAGCAAAGAAACCAGCTGTGGCTGCGCCGGCGTTTACACAGCCCATGCCGCGATAGAGCTGTATGCCGAAGTGTTTGAGGAACTGGACGCCCTGGACAAACTGGAAGGGTTTGCCTCGCATTTTGGCCCCGATTTCTACCGCCTGCCGCGCAATAGCGACACCATCACCCTGCGCAAAGAGAGCTGGCAAGTGCCTGCCCAGTTGCCACTGGGTATGACAACACTAACCCCTCTGCGGGCGCAGGACGAGGTACAATGGCGCGTTACGGACCAGGATACCTGAGACTTTGAGTGAATCTGAAGGACACCGCATCTGCGATCGCTTTCGCGGATTTCTGCCGATAGTTGTGGATGTGGAATCAGGCGGTTTCATCGCCGCCACCGACGCCCTGCTGGAAGTCGCCGCCACCACCATACGCATGGATGAAGACGGCTTGCTGGCAGTACACCGCACCTACGACTTTCATGTCCAGCCTTTCGAAGGCGCTAATATCGAGCAGGCTGCGCTGGACTTTACCGGCATCGACCCCTACCACCCGTTTCGGGAAGCGGTCTCAGAGGAGGACGCCCTGACGGAGTTGTTTCGCGTGATCCGCAAGGAAATTCGTGACCAGCACTGCACCCGTGCTGTCCTGGTGGGACACAATGCCCATTTCGACGCGGGCTTTATTAATGCCGCGGTGGAACGCTGCGGCATCAAACGCAATCCGTTTCATCCTTTCTCGTTTTTCGATACGGCAACGCTGTCAGGCCTGGCCTACGGACAGACTGTATTAGCCAAGGCCTGTCTTGAGGCCGGCATCTCTTTTGATAACAACGAGGCACATTCAGCGGCCTACGATGCTGAACGCACGGCGGAATTGTTCTGCGATATAGTCAACCGCTGGAAAGAGTCGGGTGGCTGGCTGCCGGACTTCGCCTGAACCAACTCAGTCTTCGCCGCTGATCTGGTTTAATACCACGTCAAGTTCCTGCATCAGATCCTCGATGGTATCGATTTCCAGCAACTCATACTTCAACGACTCCTCCAGCGGCAGCAATTGCACCAGGGTATAGGCGACCTGCCAGGCATTGTTGTAATCGAGTTGCAGGTTCATGCGCTGCACATGGGGATGTGTTTCCAAGGTGCGCAGAATATCGACCATGGGCTGCCAAACAGGCACCACCGGGGTCGCGTCCTGCAGTTGCTTTAACTCAACCTGGCCCACCACCAGGCCATTACTGCGGGCGCTGGTTGCCAACAGCTCAAAGCGCTGGGTGCCCTCAATCGTGATACCGAGCAAACCATTGGGTAATTGGTCCCAGTCCACGATGCGGACGCAGGTGCCGTAGTCACCCAAGTCCGGCGCCGCACGGCCACGCTGTGCGATCTCAGCTCCGCGGCGTATCCACACCACGCCAAAAGTGCTGTCAGATCGCATACTCTCGCGCACCAGGTCCAGGTAGCGCTGCTCAAATATCTGCAACGGCATGCGGCCGTGGGGCAGCAGCACACTGGATAATGGAAATAACGGAAGCTCGCTCAAAACCCATCGCCTGCTGAATCCATCGCCGGCATCGTCAGCACCTCCAATGTTGCCAGCGTGCGCAAGGCCTGTTCGCGCGTGTCACCGCAGACTTTACGCTCCGCAACAAAAGCATCACACAGTGCAGGACGGCGTTCGTCATCAAACAGGGCACACCTCATCATTGCATCCAGGTGTACACAAGATACGCCGGCCGCCTTGCCGCTGGGCATGCCGTAAAACGGCTGCTTTATGGAGGGGGCAATGCAACAGGCACCACACGCAGCGCGACATCGCATCAGAGACCTTCCGGCCCCAGGGGCTTGAACTGGATAATCAGGCGTGGCAGTAACAACAAGGCACCCAACACCGCCGCCACCATGGCCAGCACCGTGAGAATCCCGAAATAAATACTGGGGGTGAAATTGGACAGTGTCAGGGTAGAGAAACCTATCACCACGGTTAAGGTGGTGTAATACATGGCACGGCCAATGCTGTTATGACAACGATACATGGTGGCGCGGTAGTTTCGGTCTACCTTAAACTCGTGCATAAAACGATGTACATAGTGGATGCAGTCATCCACACCAATGCCCACTACGATGGCCGCGATAGTGATGGTCATAATATCCAGCGGGATGCCCGCCAAACCCATGGCCCCCAATACCATTCCGGCTGCCAGCATGTTGGGCGCCAGGGTAACCAAAGCCAATGACAGTGATCGAAACAACACCAGGAACATAAACAGAATCGCCAGGAAAACCACACCCAGCGTAAGAATCTGTGAACGGAACAGGCTTTGCAGCACATTGTTATACAACACCAGCATGCTGGTGAACTGCACCTGCTCTGGGGCAAAACCCAGCTCATTTATCAAGTGTGTACGCACACGCTGCAGGAACTCATCCCGCCGCAAATTGTCACTGGTTTCCCTTATCCGCACGGTGACGCGTGCTTGCTCCTTGTCCCCGGAGAAATAGGGGTCGACCATCATCCCCTTGATATCGTCAGGTAAGGACTTTTGCACCAGGGCCAGCTCCACACCACCGATGTCTTCTCCGAGCAGGTTTTTAACCACGGCGAAAATTGTAGACAGAGACAACACCTTGCCGGTTTCGGGCAATCCATCCAGGTAGTTGTGCACTGAATCAAGTTCACGCATACCCTCGAGGCTGAACCAGTAGCTGGGCACAAAAGCCTCATCGGCGCTGGCGAATTCATCGACGTCGCTGTCAAATTCATCCTCCCAATCATCGTCGCCAAGCTCTTCTGACGGCACTGCAGCGACAGCAACCGTAAAAGACTCAGCGTCGTCGGCGAAGGGGTCGTCATCTGCCACCGGCATTGCATCCCCCTCGGCACCGACCGCCGTCAAACCGGGCAGCGGCGCTGCCAGGTCTGGCGGAGTAAGCACTATATCCAGGGGTATGGTGCCGCCCAACTGGGAATCCAGTAATTCCATACCCTGATAGATTTCGGTTGATTTGTTAAAATAATCGATAAACCGGTTCTCTACCTGCAGGCGACTGATACCGAACGCGGTGAGCAGGACCAACACAATGGTTACCGTAAAAATAGCGCGACCAAAATGATCTGACAGGCGTGCAAAATGACCCGTCAGGGCAGGATCGCTGCCGGAATGGTGATGGGGTCTGCCGACGGGCCAGGCTAACATCATGCAGGGCACCACGGTAAAAGCCATGACCATGGCAACGCAGATGCCCACGGTCATCATCCAGCCAAAATCGATTACCGGTTGAATACCCGATACCACCAGAGACATAAATGCCACGATAGTAGTGATCGCGGTGTAAAAACAGGGGATAGCCATCAGCTGCATGCTGAGCAGCACCCGCTCATGGATATCGCCATCGGGATCAGCCGCGTGCAATTCCCGGTAACGCACGACCAGGTGAATTGCGATAGCCAGGGTAATGATCAACAGCACTGCCACAAAATTCGAGGAAATCACAGTCATCCGCCAATCCAGGGCACCCAGCAACCCCAACATGATGACTACGGTGGTGATGCAGGTGGCCAGGGGAATAGCCACCCATCGCACCCGACGGAAAATAATGGCCAGCGCTACCAGCATGATGCCCAAAATAGCGCTGCCGAATACCACCAGATCACTTCTCACGAACCTCACCATATCCGCAGCGATCATGGGCACGCCACCCACAAACAGCTTGGCATGTGAGGTATAGCCCGCGGCGGTATCACGCACTTGCTGCACCAACTCGCTATCTCTGTCCAGCGCTACCGCTGTATGCGCCTTAAAGGCGGCCTCCACTTCAATTAGCTCGCGCTGCTCATCTACCGACAAACCCTCGCGAGAGCGCTTCATACGCAGGGATTCGCGCGTGCCCAGCAAATCATAATAGAACTCATCGCGCTTGAGATTAATTTGCACGGCACTGACCAGTCCATCAAGACTCACCAATAGCTCAGCATAAATGGGACTGGTGGTCAGTTCCTTGAGCACCAGATCGAGATCAATACCCGGCTGGTCCAGACTCGGCAGTGGCTCGCTGGAAGTAATGTCCGACAGGGTCACCGGAGGGCTTTCCAGCAGCGGCACATCCAGCACGGTCACCACCGAGGAAACGCCTGGCAGGGCTGCGAGCTCATCAGCTAGCTGACGCAGGGGCTGCAGGGATTCCGGGGAGAGCAGCGCCGCATGTGGCTGCCAGGTAATCAACAGGAAGTCCTCGGAGCTGAATTGCGTCGCAATCTCACGGTAGAATTCCAGCGAAGGGTCGCCCTGCAGCAGCAGGGAGTCTGCCGAGGCATCGAGCTTTATTTTGTCCAGCTGGGTGGCAAAACCTGCCACCAGCAGCGCAATAAGCAGCAACACCAGGCGGGGTCGCCGCAAGATCAGCCAGTCGTAAGCAGAGAGCAGCATATCAATCATGGCGTTTCGCTACTCCCGAGCTGCGTCAATAATTTCTGGTGGATACCGCCAAAACTGCCGTTACTCATTATCACCAACAGATCTCCCGGGCGGGCTTCTGCGGCCACCTGTGTCGCCAGATCGTCGACGTCTGTGGCCAAAGTTGCGGGTACCGGACTTTGCGCAATCACTGCATCGAGCGACCAGTCCAAACCTGGTGGCTGGAACCAGTACACGTGGTCGGCATCGGCAGTGGACGCTGCCAGTTGCTCGCGATGCTCTCCCATACGCATGGTATTGGAGCGTGGCTCCACCAGGGCCAGTACACGGCCACTGCCGGCACGCGCCCGCAGCCCCTGCAAGGTGGTAGCGATGGCCGTAGGATGGTGGGCAAAATCATCGTATACCGCTATATCGCGCACTGTACCCAGCAACTCCAGGCGCCGTTTAACACCGCCAAATGCTGCCAGTGCTGCAGCCGCTACCTCAGGCGTCACGCCTACATGTCGCGCCGCTGCCATGGCGGTAAGCGCATTTTCCACATTGTGCTGGCCATAGTGCAGCCAACTTATATCGATAGCGGGTTCCGCTTCGCGATGTAAGCGGAATTCAGAGCCATCTGCCTTGAGTAATTCTGCGCACCAGTTGGCTCCGCAGTCCCTTCCAATGCCAAAGGACGTGACCGGAGTCCAGCAGCCCATGGCCAGTGTTTGATCTATCGCCGGCACTCCGTGGCGATGCACAATGAGCCCGGTTGCCGGCACACAACGCACCAGGTGATGAAACTGTCGCTGAATGGCCGCCAGGTCATCGAAGATATCTGCGTGATCAAATTCAAGGTTATTAATTGCCAGCGTACGCGGGCGGTAATGTACGAACTTGGAACGCTTGTCGAAAAAGGCAGTATCGTATTCATCCGCCTCGACCACAAAGAAATCGGACCCGCCAGTGCGCGCCGACAAACCAAAATTAGCGGGAACACCCCCTATCAGGAAGCCCGGAGCCATGCCCGCATATTCCAACATCCAGGCAAGCAGGCTACTGGTGGTGGTTTTGCCATGGGTACCCGATACTGCCAATACCCACTTATCTTGCAACAGGTGCTCCGCCAGCCACTGTGGACCCGACGTATACGCCAGGCCAGTATCGAGCATGTACTCCACCACCGGATTGCCGCGGGTCATGGCATTGCCAACGACAACGCAATCCGGCCGTTCCTGCAGATGCTCCGGCAGATAGCCTTCCATCAATTCAATACCGGCGGCGCGCAGCTGGGTGCTCATAGGCGGATATACATTGGCGTCGGATCCGGTAACACGGAAGCCCAGCTCCCTGGCCAGCAGCGCGATACCGCCCATGAAGGTACCGCAGATACCCAATATATGAATATGACCTTTCAAAAACTGCTCCTCAAAATACAGCGCGCATAGTATCACGCAGTCAATTAGCACCCCAGCTGGATACGGTAAAACTACCGGTGCGGTCTACAATTGACGCCAATTGCCGTATGATCTGCGACTGTTTTTCGATACGTCAGCAATTAGTCGGGCCACGGATCGCGCCCGGAATCAGGAATCAGTCCCCATGCCCAGGAAAAATGCCTTCTACGCCCAGTCTGGCGGCGTCACCGCCGTAATTAACGCTTCTGCCTGCGGCGTTATCGAAACTGCCCGCAAACATCGCTCTGCAATCGGCAAAGTCTACGCCGGGCGCAACGGCATTATCGGCGCTCTGCGCGAAGACCTGATCGACACCGGCAAAGAAAGCAAGAGCGCCATTCGCGGCTTGCTCACCACCCCCTCCGGCGCCTTCGGCTCCTGCCGCCACAAGCTCAAAAGCCTGGAAGAGAATCGGGCGGAATACGAAAGACTGATAGAGGTATTCAAGGCGCACAATATCGGCTACTTTTTCTACAATGGTGGCGGCGACTCTGCCGACACCTGCCTCAAGGTTTCACAGCTGAGTCAATCCATGGGGTATCCGCTGCAAGCCATACACATACCCAAGACTATCGACAATGACCTGCCCTTGACGGATAACTGCCCGGGGTTCGGCTCGGTGGCCAAGTACATCGCCATCTCAACACGTGAAGCGGCCCTGGATGTCGCCTCCATGTGCGAGACCTCCACCAAGGTGTTCATCCTGGAAGTCATGGGCCGTCACGCCGGCTGGATAGCCGCCGCCTCCGGGCTGGCCGCAGAGCAAGCGGGTGATGCCCCGCACATCATCCTGTTCCCGGAAATTGCCTTCAACCGTGATAAATTCCTGGGCAAGGTCAAGAGCACGGTAAAACGGCATGGCTTTTGCGTGATCGTGGCCTCCGAAGGTGCACAATACAAGGACGGTAGCTTCCTGGCTGAATCCGGACTCAAAGATGCTTTTGGTCACAGCCAACTGGGTGGGCTGGCACCCAACCTGGCGACGATGATCAAAACCGAACTGGGCTATAAGTACCACTGGGCAGTAGCGGATTACCTGCAGCGCTCTGCCCGCCATATCGCCTCCCAGACAGATGTGGACCAGGCCTATGCACTGGGCGAGGCAGCCGTGGAGTTTGCCCTGCGTGGCGACAACGCGGTAATGCCCTGTATTGTGCGCGGCAAGGGCAAGCGCTATAGCTGGTCCATTGGCGAGGCAGAGTTACAGGATGTGGCCAACCGCGAGAAGAAAATGCCCCGCAACTACATTACACGGGATGGATTTGGCATCACCGCAGCGGCCCATGACTACCTGTCCCCCTTAATCGTCGGCGAAGCCTACCCCGAGTACCGCAACGGCATGCCCAGGTACGTGCGCCTGAAAAATGTGCCGGTACCGCGGAAGCTGAAAACCCGCTTCAAGATATAGTCGACTTTAGTCCAACAGCGCGCAAAGCGGGCAATATTTGCCTGATTCCGGCAAGATTTTGCCCGGCTTTATCTGTACAATGCGCGCCTGCAAGACGTACTAACATTACAGCAACTTCGAGGGTATCCCATGTACAACAATCAGGACTTTAACCGTTGGCGTCGCCATCCCTGGCACGGTCTGCACACGCGCGCAGATGACATGCCGGAAGATATCGTCCAGGTCTATATCGAGATGACACCGGATGACGTGGTCAAGTACGAGCTGGATAAAGCATCAGGCTTCCTGATGGTCGATCGCCCCCAGCGCACCACCTCCAGAACCCCCGCCCTGTATGGTTTTATTCCACGTACCTACTGTGCCGAGGAAGTAGCCAAGCGCTGCCCTGACGCTGACATAGCCGACGGCGACCCACTGGATATCTGCGTCTTCTCCGAACGGCACATCACCCGTGCCGACATCATACTGAATGCCCGTGTCGTAGGCGGCATCCAGATGATTGACGGCGGTGAAGCCGACGACAAGATTGTCGCGGTACTCGATGGTGACAATATCTGGGGTGACGTACACGATATCGCGGATTTGCCCAGCATCAAGACCGAGCGTCTGCAGCACTATTTCACTACCTACAAGATGATTCCTGGCAAGGAAGTCGACGTCAAAGTGGATTTCGTCTACGGACGCGAGGAAGCCCTGAAGGTCATCGCGGCCGCCGAACTGGATTACCAGAACCACTACGGCCACCTGCTCACCCAGTCCAGAGACAAGGAATAGCAGCCTCTGTACACCTGCCTCGCTGGCGCTAGCTCATCGCGCCAGCGGGGATACTGTTACTTCAGTTAGCCTGCACACCAGCCTTCAGCCACCGCCACATAGCGCGTCAATATCGACGGCAGCTCTGCCTCGATCTCCCGGCGCAGTAATAAGCTGGCACCTGAGGTGTCGCAGTCCCAGCATGCTTTAAGCAGCTCACCGGTCAATTGCGCAGCGCAATCGGTTGACAAAGGCGCGTAACTCAAATGCCAGCGCTCGGGCGCCACCCCACCCCTGTCACTGGCATAGGGCCGGTAAAACCCACGGGACTCACCTGCCGCAATACGCTCGTCCAGCCAACAATGCAGGGCATCAAACAGCCCCCCGGGCGCTACTTCCGGCGGCGACAATTGCAGTTGGTAATCGGCAGGTAATACCGCAGCGTCATAGATATCCAGGTCAGTACCCCAATGGTGACGGGAGGTGCCGGGAATCGCCGAGTAACGCAATATTGCGTGCAGTTGCTGTACCCCCGGCAAGGCGGCCAACACCACCGGCTGACCCAGGTCATCGTGCACCGGGCGCACGCCACTGGCCTTGCCATTCCAGATAAGCAGCTGACGGGCATAGGAGCGGAAACTGCTGGCGATAGCTAATTCAAAGCCAGCTGAGCGGGCATCCTGCTGCAAACCGTAAAATGCCTGCGCCGCTTCGTCCTGCAGGGCATGATCTCCGGGCATTGACACCAGGTGGGAATCATCCACTCCGGTCAATTGTTGAGGCCGTAACTGCTTGGTCAAAGACTATGCTCCGTAACTGGCGACTTGATCATCGTGCCGAAACCGGCACAATACTGCCCTGGCCAGACTATCCTATAGCGAACAACCACAAAGCAAGCCCTATGAGTCGAATCGGAAATATCGAGGATTTTGCCAACAACAGCTCCAGCAGCATCCAGGTGGACTATCTGGAACTGCTGGTGGTAAAGCGTGCCGGGGAATTATTCCTTTATGCAAACAAGTGCCCGCATACACAGGACACCCTGGACCCTATAGGAGGCTCTGTGACAAGCGGCGACGGTATGCTGATTCTGTGCCAGCGTCATGCGGCCGAATTCATCACCGACACCGGGGAATGTGTAGCAGGACCCTGCCAGGGCGAAAGCCTGTCGGCTGTAGCATTCACCCTGAGCGATGGTGATATCTACCTGGATTAACTCGTAGCCGGAGGATCCAGGGCAAACGGCAGAGGCTTTAACAGGTCGACTCCCTGTGGCGTGATCTGCGCTTTCCAGGCCATTACCTCAACCCCCGCCGCCATCGCCTCCTGCAAGGCAAGGCGATAGTGAGGATCGATATCGGCGGCCACACTAACGTGCTCTATAGCGCTGTGAAATACGCAGAAAAACTGCACTGCGCGAGTCTGCGGGCCCAGCACAGACTGCAGCGCCTCAAGATGTTTACGGCCGCGCGCACTCACCGCATCGGGAAACTGACCCAAGCCTGACCCGCGGTACAAAGTGACCGACTTTACCTCTACAAAAACCCTGCCGCTATCGCCCGACAACAATAAATCAGCCCGGCTATTGTCACCGTATTTCACCTCTGCCTGAATATCCGGGTAGGCCTGGAAACCGGGAATACGGCCCTGCGTAAACCCTTCACGCACCACCTGGTTAGCCTTTGCGGAGTGAATACAGGCTATGCCGCTGGTGGTTTCTACCAACTCCCAGGTATGCGGATACTTGCGGGTTTTTACCGCACTGGTTGACAGCCAGACGCGCGAGCCAGCCTCGGCGCAGCCAGTCATAGCCCCGGTATTGGGGCAGTGCACCGTGACAATCTCTCCGTCAGGCAATTCAACATCGGCCAAAAAACGCTGGTAACGGCGCAACAAGCGCCCTGGCAATAAGGCATCAAATTCCATCGTTTACAGCCATACCCTGGCGCAGCGCCGCGGATAACCGCTGCACCGCAAGCTCCAGGCGGTCCATACCCGTGGTGTAAGAAAAACGCAGATACTGGCTGGCCAGGTTGTGGCCAAAATCAATCCCGGGGGTGACAGCAACCCCGTGTTCTTCGAGCAATTGCAGGCAAAATTGCTGACTGTCCCCGGTAAAACGACTGGCGTCGGCATAGATATAAAATGCGCCCTGGGGCTTGCTGGGCACAATAAAGCCGAGATCCTGCAGTGCCGGCAGCAGGTAATCCCGACGCTGGCGGAAAATATCTCGACGCTGATCCAGAATCTCCCGGGTCTGGGGATCAAACCCGGCAAGGGCTGCGTACTGGGCCATAGTCGACATGGAAATAAACAGGTTCTGGGCCAGTTTCTCCATCGCCGCAACGGCCTCCTGGGGTGCCACCAGCCAGCCCAGGCGCCAACCGGTCATACCAAAGTACTTGGAGAAACTATTAATGACAAAGGCATCCGGGTCGACCTCCAGCACCGACGGTGCAGGGGACTCATAGGACAAGCCGTGATAAATTTCATCAACCACCAGGTAACCGTTGCGGGACCTGACCTCCTGACTTAGCGCAACCAGGTCTTCCCGCGTTAACACCGTGCCCGTAGGGTTGGCCGGGGAGGCCACCATGGCGCCAATGGTATTGGATTGCCAATTTGCCGCCACCAGTGAGGCGTTCAACTGGAAATTGCTGCTGGCGTCTACCGGCACCAACTGCCCCCGGCCCTCTACCAGGCGCAGGAAATGACGATTGCAGGGATAGCCCGGGTCAGTCATCAACATGCCATCACCGGGGTTCATCAACAGAGCCGCAACCAGCAGCAGCGCACCTGACGCGCCTGGCGTCACCATGATACGACCAGGAGAGATATCCAAGCCATACTGGTCGGCATAAAAGCGTGACAGGGCCTCACGCAGCTCAGGAATGCCGGCCGCCTGGGAGTAATGCGTTGCGCCGCGAGCCAGGGCTGCCCGCCCCGCTTCAATAATTGGCGCTGCAGTGGCAAAATCCGGCTCCCCTGCGGCCATGTGCACTATATCGCGCCCCGCTGCCGCCAGCTGCGTGGCGCGTGCCAGTACTTCAACTACCCGAAAGGGCTCTATATCGTCCACCCTCTGGGCAAAACCCCTGGGCTTGTATGTATCGGTCATGGACATCCCCTGCTCCGGCAAGCGCCGTATTCTAACAACAGGCTTCTCCAGGGTGTTAGCCGACGATAAATACTGTGATTAAATAGTGGCATGGGCGAGGGTTATCTGGTAGCTTCTCCGCCCTTGGATTTGGGCCGTCTTTATAGCCCCGGCCAAAGAACTGTGAGTATTGTCTAGTTACCTTTGCAGTATGGGAAAATAACCATGCCTCGAGCAGCCAAAAAAGCAGCCAGCGTTGAGTTCAAAAACTTCGTGCCCTACAAGCCCAAACGCGGCGAAGAGTACATGAATGAGAAACAACGTGAGCACTTCAAAGTCATCTTGCTCAACTGGAAATCAGAATTGATGCAGGAAGTAGACCGCACCGTCAGCCATATGAAAGACGAAGCGGCGAATTTCCCTGATCCAGCTGACCGCGCCACCCAGGAAGAAGAATTCAGCCTGGAACTGCGCACAAGAGACCGCGAGCGCAAGCTGATTAAGAAAATTGACTCCACTATGGAGCGTATAGAACAGGACGACTACGGTTTCTGCGACGCCTGTGGTGTCGAAATCGGCATCCAACGTTTGGAAGCACGCCCTACCGCCACCTTGTGTATCGACTGTAAGACTCTGGCCGAGATCAAGGAAAGGCAGGAGATGGGTTAACCCGCCTGGCAGGGCACCAGCTGTGCCCAACTCCAATGCGCTTTATCGAGGGCGTTTCGCGCCCTCACCTACCGGACCATTACACCTGGGTTCTTTGATCGCCGCTGTGGCCAGCTATCTGGATGCCCGCTCTCGCGGCGGCATCTGGCTGGTTCGCATGGAAGACCTTGATCCGCCGCGGGAAGATCCCACTGCAGCCCAGCGCATTCTGCATAGCTTGCAACGCCACGGCCTGCACTGGGATGAACCAGTGCTATGGCAAAGCACACGCACCCAGGCCTACCACAGCGCGCTGCGCCACTTGTTGGCAGCAGGTCACCTGTTTTATTGCGCTTGCACCCGGGCCGAGCTGGGCTCGGGGGGGGCATGCCAGGGGCGCTGCCAGGGGCGCCAGAGCGCTGTAACCATGCCCTGCGCCACCCGGGTTATGGTACCCGCTGACTGCCAGATCTGTTTTGTGGATCAACTACAGGGCTTGCAGGATATCCACCTGGGTGAACAGCTGACGGATTTTGTGGTCAAGCGCAAAGACGGCCTGGACGCCTACCAGCTGGCCGTGGTAGTTGATGATGCCTATCAGTCCATCAGCCATATTGTGCGCGGGTCCGATTTACTGGAGTCGACGCCGCGGCAGATATTTCTGCAGCAACGACTGAATTACAACACCCCCGAATATTGCCATTTACCCGTTATCACCAACAGCCAGGGCCAAAAATTGAGCAAACAGAATCATGCACCTGCGCTGAACGATGACATAGCCACCACCAACTTGCGCAACGCACTGCGGTTTTTGCACCAGGCTCAGCCGCCACCTGAACTGGCGAGCAGCGAACAGATTCTGGCATTCGCCAGTGGGCACTGGACGCCACAGAATATCCCCGGCAAACAGGCCATCCCCGAATCCAGTCTGATAAGCCGCCCGTGAGCTTTACCCGCCGATGCCGCTTCAGTAGTATCGATTGCCACGCTCGGCGGGACGTCGATTAACAAAGACGTCATTTAACAGGGGATAGCACCGTAATGTATATCAATCGAGCGCTACTACTGGTTGTTGGTTTCGTGTTTATTTTTTTCCCGACCATTGAAGGGTGGATGGTGGGCTCTGAAACAGCGTGGTATCGCCCCTACCAACTGTGGCTGTTAGTTATCGTGGCTGCCTACTGGAACCAGCGCACGAGGTTTCCGGATGAGCTTTAGCCTGACCCAGATACTGGTTTTTATTATCGCTTACCTGACCGGCCTGTTTACTGTCGCCTACCTGGCAGACCGCGGCATCATCCCTGAACGTATCACTAATCACCCCGCGACCTACGTGCTATCACTGGGCGTCTTCGCCGGCGCTATGGCCAGCAACGGTGTCATCGAGCTGGCTCACCAGTACGGTTACAACTTCATCCTGTACTACCTGGGCGTCGTGTTAATGTTCGTCATGGCGACATTATTGTTGCTGCCCCTACTGCGACTGTGTCGGGTTTATCAACTGGCCTCGCTTGCAGATGTACTGACATTCCGTTTTCGCAGCAGCTGGGTCGGAGCGGCGATCACGGTAGCCATGTGCATTACGCTGCTACCCCTGCTGGCGCTGCAGATCCAGGCGGTGGCTGACAGCATCCATATTCTTGCCGGCCAGGGCCTGCTGGCCGGCGAAGCCAGGCACGACAGGCTGGCGCAGCTTTTTTGTATCATTATTATCGTATTTTCGATTCTGTTTGGTACCCGGCATGTGTCCTCGCAGTATCGCAATACCGGCCTGGTTACCGCTATTGCTTTTGAATCCCTGGTAAAACTCGGCGCCATGTTTGTACTGCTGCTGGCGGCGGTCTACCAGGTTTTTGGCGGATTCGGCGACCTGGAACAATGGCTGGTGCAAAACCCGCAGATGAGCCGCATCGCTGAACGCCCCATTGCCGGCGATACCGCCCGCTCCCTGCTGTTGATGTTTTTTGCTGGCGCGGTTTGCATGCCTCACATTTTCCATATGGCATTTGCCGAGAACACTGACAGCCGCAACCTCCGCGGGGCTACCTGGGGACTACCGCTGTATCTGTTACTGCTGAGCCTCCCCATCCTGCCAGTCACCTGGGCGGGACTAAAACTGGGACACGACCTGCCCATGGATTACAGCGGGCTGGCTATCGGCATGGCACTGCACTCTGTACCGGTTAGTGCCGCAGCGTTTGTTGCCGGCTTATCCGCCGCCAGTGCTACCATCATTATCACCACCCTGGCGCTGGCCAATATGTGCCTGAACCATCTGGTACTGCCGTGGAGGATGGTAAAAATTGACGGCGACCAGAACATATACTCACAACTCAAATGGTTGCGCCGCTCCCTCATCGCAATTCTTATCCTGGCTGGCTATATCTTCTTTGCCACACTCAGCGGCAAACAAAGCCTGACGCAGTTAGCACTGGTGGCATTTACTGGAACCTTGCAGTTTCTTCCCGGCATCATTGCCACGCCATACTGGCCCAATGCCAATCGCAAAGGGCTACTGGTCGGACTCGCCGGCGGTCTGTCCATCTGGTTTTTCTCCATGCTACTGCCGTTGGCAGCGGATTATCACCCGCATTTGCTAAGCCAGCTATACCACGCTCTATTCGGTAACAGCGATAGCATTTGGCCGGGGGCCACAATGGTCTCACTGGCGTTGAATACCGGATTGTTCGTAGTAGTTTCGGTAATGACACGCACCTCCAGTGACGAGAAAATCGCAGCGGAGATCTGCTCCATGGACGACCTGGCTCGGCCGACACGCAGGACGCTGTCCCTGCACCGCGCCAGTGATTTTAGCGCGCACCTGGCCACCGCCCTGGGCGAACGCACCGCACAATCTGAGGTGGAGCTTGCCCTGGGGGAATTGCAGTTTTCTACTAACGAAAACCGGCCTTACGCATTGCGCAGGCTACGTAGCCGCATTGAAGCGAACCTGTCCGGTCTGCTGGGCCCGGCTGTGGCACACAGTATTGTGGAGCGCTGCATCCCATTTGAGCCAGGCGTACAAGGCGACAGTGATGACATTCACCTCATCGAGCGCGACCTGGATAAAGCGCAGATGCATTTTACCGGACTGGCGGCAGATCTGGACAACCTGCGCCGGCATCACCGGGAGACACTGGACAAGTTGCCGATCGGCGTGTGCTCCATCAGTCGCGATGGTGAACTGCTGATGTGGAATCGCGCAATGCAGCACCTTACCGGCATCGCGCCCCGCGACACACTGGGCTCGTTATTGACTTCGATCCCCGAACCCTGGCGCCAGATCATCAGTGATTTCCAACACGGCGAAGCCGACACTATTCTCAAAACGGAAGTGCCCCTGGAATCCGACCCATCCCGCTGGATAAGCCTGCATAAGACGACGCCTGAAGACGCCAGCACTCGCAGTCCCGATGACACCATCATTCTGGTAGAGGATATTACCGATCTGGAGTTGCTGGAAAGTGAGCTATTACACACTGAACGCCTGGCCTCTATAGGGCGCCTGGCCGCAGGCGTAGCACACGAGATTGGCAACCCGGTTACCGGTATTGCCTGCCTGGCGCAAAACCTGGAGTACGAAACCGACCCCGAAGAAATCCGCTACATGGCCCAGGATATTCTCAAACAAACCGATCGGGTCACACGAATCGTGGAGTCGTTAGTGAACTTCTCCCATACCGGTTCCGGCGCGGGCGACATCAGGTTGACGCCGACAAACCTGGCCGATTGTGTGGACGAAGCCATCCACCTGCTGGCCCTTGATCATGAGGCCAGGCCGATACAGTTCAGCAATTATTGTGATCGAGAGTTGGTAGTACTGGCAGATGCACAACGACTGTTGCAGGTATTTGTTAATCTGCTGGGTAATGCCAGAGACGCCTGCGACGACTTTGGCCAGGTACACATTGCCGCGCAGCATGATGGCGAGCAGGTGATTATCGAGGTGGAAGACAACGGGCGCGGGATCCCCGCTGAATTACAAAGTCGGGTGTTTGAACCTTTTTATAGCACCAAGGATCCCGGCGCAGGAACCGGTCTGGGGCTGGCCCTGGTGTTCAGCATTATGGATGACATGAACGGCTCCGTGCAGCTTACCAGCCCGCTAACCCAGGAAAGTAACCCGGGTACTCGCTTTACCTTGCAGTTACCGCAAACCAGCTATGGTTCCGAATTCGAAGTGTAACCTCAGACCCCACTTGCAGCACTGGTAAGCTGGAATATTCCCCGCCGTGAGAGTATCTTGTGTAGGCTCTACACAAAGGTAACACGGCATGCAGAAAATCCTCGTCGTTGAAGATGAATCGGTAATCAGGACTGCCCTGCGGCGATTGCTGGAGCGCAACGAATACCAGGTCAGCGAAGCCGGATCCGTACTCGAGGCCGAGACCAGCCACAACCTGAACGATTTCGATCTGGTTATCAGCGACCTGCGACTGCCCGGCGCACCGGGTACTGACCTGATCAAGAAGGCCGGTGATGTGCCGGTGCTGATAATGACCAGCTATGCCAGCCTGCGTTCAGCGGTGGACTCCATGCGTATGGGTGCGGTGGACTATATCGCCAAGCCCTTTGACCACGCTGACATGGTAAGCGCAGTGCAGCGTATCATCGCCGACCACCCTACCGCGCGGGTGGTGCAGCAAAGGGACCGGGAAAGACGTGCCAACAAGTCGAACAGCATGACTGGCATCGTGGGCAATTGCCCCGCCATGCTCACACTGTTTGATCACATAGAAAAAATGGCGCCCACAGATTCCACAGTGCTAGTGTTGGGCGAGACAGGTACCGGCAAGGAACTGGTGGCGCGCAGCGTGCATGAGCACAGCTTGCGTGCCGACAACACCATGATCTCCGTTAACTGCGCAGCCATTCCCGATACGCTGATCGAGTCTGAACTGTTCGGTTACGAAAAAGGCGCCTTCACGGGTGCCAATGCCAGTCGCATGGGGCTAATCGAAGCCGCTGATGGCGGCACGCTATTTCTGGACGAGATCGGCGAACTGCCGATGGAGGCACAGGCACGATTATTGCGCTTTATCCAGGAAGGAGAGATCCGCCGCATTGGCTCGGTGCATTCACGCAAGGTCAATGTTCGCCTGATTTGCGCTACACACCGGAATCTGCAAAGCCTGGCAGCAGAGGGCTTGTTCCGCCAGGATCTGTTTTACCGGATTAACGTATTGCGCATCTCTTTGCCGTCACTGCGTGAGCGCGGCAAGGATATTCTGCACCTGGCAGAGCGCATGCTGCAGACCCAGGCAGACCGCCTCGGAAAAAATATAATGAGCCTGTCACCACGCGCCATCCAGGCCATCACCACCTACCAGTGGCCGGGCAATGTGCGGGAATTGGAACACGCTATTGAGCGCGCTGTTATCTTGTCTGATACTGACGAAATTGATAACGAAGCGCTGGGTATAGACCTGGAGTTAGTGAACATCAACCGCATCCGCGGACGGCAGGGCATCGCCGCTTCCGGCAAAGTGACGCAGGTCATCGCCAATGATCCACCTGAAGATCTGTCACTGGAAGACTATTTCCAGCGTTTCGTACTGGAACACCAGGACTCCATGAGCGAAACCGAACTAGCGCAGAAACTCGGCGTCAGCCGCAAATGCCTGTGGGAACGGCGCCAACGATTCGACATTCCTCGCAACCGCGGCAATGCGGGAAACCGACGTAAAAACGCGAGCACAGCGAGTAAATAAGCGTTACCCCGGTAGGCTCGCGTTACATAAACCAGTGTAGTCCGGTAACACATGGGCACCTGAAGGCACTGGCCCGGTCACCCGAAATATCATATCTCTTTGTTTATTAAGGGTTTTTATAAACCTGGCACAAGTGATGCATTACTGTTGTCGGTACAAAAAATAAAAATAATTGCTACCGCAATAAAAATAATACTTTTCACTATGGACCTGGATGGGGAAGTCACCTTCCCCTTCAATTTCTTTGTTGGATGGCAGCTTGAGCAAAGGCAGTCACCAGCTTGATTATTCAAGCAAGAATGTAAAAATTCACATTTTTAAGTGCTTGGGCATTCATATAAAACTATGTTTTTATAAGTACCAATAAAAATAACAGCACCCAGAAATAACAATAACTCCTGACGTGAGACCTGGATGGGGAAAACTTTGTTTTCCCCATCATTCATTTCGTCCACCCCAAACCCGGCACAGGCACCTGCAGTAGCGGGCGATTCCATCACTTCTGTGATAAGCTTCGCGCCTGTTCCGAACCGCCACAGGCACATACTCGTTTGAACGTCATTCCCAGAGATCAACACTGTATATCCCGCAAAAATATCAGCGATAGCGCTCTTAAAGTGATGTCCCGTTTGCGTGGCCAGGGACATCAGGCTTACCTGGTGGGCGGCGCAGTACGTGATCTCATGTTAGGCGGGCACCCCAAAGACTTTGACATCGCCACAGATGCCACGCCGGAAGCTATTCATGCGCTGTTCCGTAATTCCCGCATCATCGGTCGCCGCTTTCGTATCGTACATGTGCGTTTCGGCCGTGAAATTATTGAGGTCACTACATTCCGCGGGCACCATGACAATGATGCCGAGCCAACTGCCGAACACGGGGGCAATCACTCGCGGCAATCTGCCAGCGGCCTGCTGTTGAGAGACAACGTTTACGGCACTCTGGAAGAGGACGCTGTTCGACGCGATCTCACGGTAAACGCCCTGTATTACGATTCTGGCAAGTTCGAGGTATTTGATCACGTACATGGCCTGAAAGATCTTGAGCGGCGCAGTATCTGCATTATCGGAGATCCAGCGGTGCGCTTCACCGAAGACCCGGTGCGCATGCTGCGGGTTCTGCGTTTCGCCGCCAAACTGGACTTTGCGATTGACAAGGCTACCGCCCGGGCGATTCCCGGCTGTGCTCACCTCTTAGGTGAAATTCCAGCCGCACGCTTGTTTGACGAATTTTTGAAGTTATTTCTGGCCGGTTACGCGGCAGCAACCCTGGACAAGTTAATTGAGTATGGCCTGCTGCAATACCTGTTCCCCGATACCAGTGCGTGCCTGCGTAAAGAGGCTGCTGCAATGGCGCTGGTACGCGCTGCCATGGGCAATACAGACCAACGCATAGCACAGGGCAAACCCGTCACACCCGCCTTCATTCTCGCTGCACTGCTGTGGCCGGTGGCCAGCAAACAGGCACTACATCTGCAGAACCGCGGCGATCCGCCAATGATTGCCATGCACAGTGCCGCCCAGCAGACCATCGGCGATGCCGCCAGGCATATTTCAATACCAAAACGCTTCAGCCAACCGATGCGGGAGATCTGGGAGTTCCAGTTACGCCTGCAACGGCGCCAGGGGCGCAAGGCGGCGGAACTGGTAGAGCACCGCCGTTTTCGGGCTGCTTATGATTTTCTATTGCTGCGCGAGCAGGCAGGAGAGGACATCGGTGACCTGGGTGAATGGTGGACACAGTTTCAGGAACTGCCCATGGAACAGCGCCTTGAGCAAGTGGCATCGGGAAAAGGCAGCCAGGGCGGCCGCAGAACTCGCACCCGGCGCTCCCCTACGGAAACATGATACCTGCCTACATCGCACTGGGCAGCAACCTGCAAGACCCTATACACCAGTTGCGCAGCGCCGTGATCGCGATTGGCACACTCCCCCACTCGTACGTCGAACATACCTCCAGTGTTTATCGCAGCACTGCCGTGGGCCCCGGCACGCAGCCTGACTACCTCAATGCCGTCGTGCTACTGAACACCGACTTACTCCCGCTGCAGTTACTGGACGCACTGCAACAGATCGAGCAGGCACAGGGCCGCGTGCGCAATGTTCGCTGGGGGGCTCGCACCCTGGATCTGGACATCCTGCTATTCGGCGATCAGCAGATTCACAACAGCAGACTCACAGTACCCCACAGTGCCATGGCGCAGCGTAATTTCGTGCTGTACCCTCTGGCGGAAATCAGCAGCGCAAATTTGGTGCTGCCCGACGGCACAGTTCTTGATACATTAGTAACCGCTTGCCCCCGGGGCGAGTTAGAGCAAACCAACCTGCAGTTACAACCTGACCAATGTCCTTAGAGACACAGACACAACGGGGAGCCATGGATTGATGCGCCAGACCACAGCCATCAACATCGACCTGAAGGGGCGCACACCACCCGCTTTTATCGCCGTAGAAGGACCTATCGGTGTGGGCAAGACGACCCTGGCCAAAAAGCTCGCTGCCAGCTTTAACTACGACACGCTACTGGAAGATGCCGAGGACAATCCGTTCCTGGAAAAATTCTACCGTAACCGCAAGCAGGCAGCACTGGCGACCCAGTTGTTCTTCCTGTTCCAACGTGCCCAGAAGATCCAGGATTTGCGCCAGGCCGACATCTTCGAGCCAGTGCGGGTCTCGGATTTTCTGATTGAGAAGGACCCCTTATTCGCTCGTATCAACCTGGAACAGGATGAGTTCCAGCTGTATGAAAAAGTCTATCAACAGCTCACTATAGACGCGCCTCGCCCGGATCTGGTGATCTATTTGCAGGCCTCTACAGACGTACTGTTGTCGCGCATTGATAGTCGCGGTTTACCCTTTGAACAGGGCATAGAGCGGGACTATCTGGAGCGACTAAACGAAGTGTACAGTGAGTTCTTTCTATATTACGATGGCGCTCCTCTACTCATCGTCAACGCCAGCGAAATCGACCTGGTAAACGGCGAGCTGGACTATACACACCTGGTGGACTATCTGCTGGACATCCGCAATGGTCGCCACTACTTCAACCCCACTTTTTTCGGATAGCGAAAGCCATGGGCAAGATTACCATCAGCACCCTGGACAAGAAGAAAGCCGCCGGGGAAAAGTTTGTCTGCATCACCGCCTATGACGCGACTTTTGCACACGTAATTAGCGAGGCAGGCGCTGAAACCATTCTGGTCGGTGACTCACTGGGCATGGTCCTGCAGGGACACGACAGTACCATCCCGGTCACTATGGATCACATGGTTTACCACACCGAATGCGTCTGTCGCGGCGCTCCCGACTCCCTGGTCATCGCTGATATGCCCTTCATGAGTTACACCACGCCAGAGCAGACCATGATCAACGCCACCCGTTTGATGCAGGCCGGTGCGCAGATGGTCAAAATGGAAGGCGGCACCTGGCTCAGCGATACCATCAGCATGCTGGTGGAACGCGGCATTCCGGTGTGCGCACACCTGGGTCTGACGCCGCAGTCGGTTAACACCTTCGGTGGCTTCAAGGTACAGGGCCGCACGCCAAAAGAGGCAAAGTCGATACTGGCAGATTCTGTGGAGATCAAGGACGCCGGCGCCAGCCTGCTGGTACTGGAATGTGTACCGGCGACCCTGGCCGCCGATATCAGCCGCAAACTGGATATTCCGGTCATTGGTATTGGCGCTGGTGCCGGCACCGATGCCCAGGTGTTGGTCATGCACGACCTGCTGGGACTGTCTGGACACAGCGCGCGCTTCGTACAGAACTTCATGGAGGGCCAGACTACCATCCAGGGCGGCCTCAAAGCGTTTGTAGACGCAGTCAAAGCCGGGCAATACCCCAAGGATGAGCACAGCTACTCCTGAGTGCTTATACCGCCACAAAGCACCCCCACCTAAAGTAATCACTCACTTAATGTGTCGGTAGAACACATTACATGTCGACATTTTGCTTCTTTTGGTAACAAAGAGTGTGAATTTTTCATAAAAACCCGTTGCCCGACTATAGGTGTTGGGGCATAATTCCCATCCCGTCAGTCAGGCACTGGCCACTGCGGGTTAAAACTAGT
This sequence comes from Halioglobus sp., assembly GCA_036961445.1. Lineage (GTDB taxonomy): Bacteria > Pseudomonadota > Gammaproteobacteria > Pseudomonadales > Halieaceae > JBALVO01. Next base: position 6,437 of record JBALVO010000006.1, on the reverse strand, counting down.
GTTTTTTACTGGTTTAGCGTCACCATTCCGTAACGTGCAGGGATCAGGTAGATATGCGAACTTATAGCAGCAACGCTCAGTTACAATCCGCTCTGCGCAAGTCTCGTCAGAGTGGCCAAAGCATTGCCTTTGTGCCCACCATGGGCAACCTACATGAAGGCCACCTGGACCTGGTACGCAAGGCACGCAGCCTGTGTGACGTGGTCGTCGTCAGCATTTTCGTCAACCCCCTGCAATTCGGTGCCAATGAAGACCTGGATTCTTATCCACGCACCCTTGCAGCGGACAAAGAAAAATTGTTTGCCGAGGGGGTTCAGGTACTTTACGCACCCGCCGTAGACGCTATCTACCCGGAAGGTATGGCAGCACAAACCCAGGTACACGTACCCGCATTGGGCGACACTTTGTGCGGCAGCAGCCGCCCCGGCCATTTTGACGGCGTCACCACCGTGGTCAGCAAGTTATTCAATATCGTACAGCCGGATATCGCTGTCTTTGGCGAAAAAGATTTCCAACAACTCTCTATTGTGCGCAAGATGACCACCGACCTGTGCCTACCCATAGAAATTGTGGGTGTACGCACTTCCAGGGATGAAGATGGCGTTGCCAAGAGCTCCCGCAACGGATTCTTATCCTTTGAACAAAGATCTATCGCGCCAGTTATTCACCAAACACTGAACAGTTGCCGCGAGGCTATTGCCTGCGGCTTCGACAACTTCCTGCAATTGGAATCCCACGCCCGTATGAAGCTGTTGCAGGCAGGCTTTGAACCTGACTACTTCGCGATCCGCGATGCCCGCACCCTACTTCCGGTCACCGCAGCCACTGAAGAAATCGCCATTCTGGCCGCCGCTAGTCTGGGCTCCACCCGTCTTATTGACAATGTGCGCCTCGCCCTGAACCCCGTGTCTGACTGGGGCATGTTGGCCGACGGCCACTAAAGCCAACTGCGCTGCCCGCAAATTTCCTTCACTATTAGACCTTGGTCGGCTTGCACAACCTAGTCGGCCAAGTATCATCCTGTGTTCACCAAACTGACAAAGGGAAGGGCCAACATGTCTGAATTTCCTATCCACAACGTTCCCGCCAATTTCAAGGATGCCCACATCAACGCCGAGCAATACCAGGCGATGTACAAACGTTCGATCGATGACCCCGACGGTTTCTGGGGCGAGATGGCTACCGAGTTTCTGTCCTGGGAACAGCCCTGGGACAAGGTAGTTAGCTATGACTTCGTCAAAGGCGACGCCCAATGGTTTGCCGGCGGCAAGTTAAACGTCAGCTACAACTGTATAGATCGGCACCTGCCTGAGCGCGCGGATCAGACCGCATTGATCTGGGAAGGCGACGACCCCGCAGACAGCAAGCACATTACCTACGCCGAGCTCAAAGATCACGTCTGTAAGCTGGCCAATACGCTCAAGGCCCGCGGCGTCAAAAAGGGAGACCGGGTGTGCATCTACATGCCAATGATTCCCGAGGCGGCCTACGCCATGCTCGCCTGCACGCGCATAGGCGCGGTGCACTCCATCGTATTTGGTGGCTTCTCCCCGGGAGCCTTGAGAGATCGCATACTGGACTCGGATTGCCAAACGCTGATCACCGCCGATGAAGGCGTGCGTGGCGGCAGGAGCATTCCCCTGAAAATTAATGCCGACCAGGCCCTGGCAGACTGCCCCAATGTCCACACCTGCCTGGTGATAAAACGCACCGGGGCTGACGTCGCCTGGCAGGATGGCCGCGATATCTGGTACCACGACACTGTAGAGCTTGCCGACACTGAGTGTGCGCCTGAGTCCATGGACGCTGAGGATCCGTTATTCATCCTGTATACGTCTGGCTCTACCGGTCAGCCCAAGGGTGTACTGCACACCACAGGCGGCTATCTGTTGCAGGCTGCCATGACCTTCAAGTACGTATTTGACTACCGGGAGGGAGAGATCTACTGGTGCACCGCCGATGTGGGCTGGGTCACCGGCCACACGTATATTGTCTACGGCCCGCTGGCCAACGGCGCCATCTCCCTGATGTTCGAGGGTGTGCCCACCTACCCCGACGCCGGGCGCTGCTGGGAAGTCGTCGATAAGCACCAGGTAAACATCTTCTATACTGCGCCCACCGCCATAAGAGCGCTGCAAGCTGTAGGCAATGAGCCCGTCACTCGCAGCTCGCGTGCCAGTCTGCGGCTGCTGGGCACGGTGGGTGAACCCATAAACCCGGAGGCCTGGGAATGGTATTACCAGGTGGTCGGCGATTCACGCTGCCCCATCATAGATACCTGGTGGCAGACCGAGACCGGAGCGCACATGATTACGCCGCTTCCTGGTGCCACCGCCCTGAAACCGGGTTCGGCCACCTTCCCCTTCTTCGGCGTAGACCTGGCGCTGCTGAACGAAGACGGTTCGGAAATCGAGGGCCCGGGCGCCGGTTACCTGGTAATAAAATCCTCCTGGCCCAGCCAGATTCGCAGTGTCTACGGCGACCACCAACGCATGATAGATACCTACTTCAGCAACTACCCCGGGTATTACTTCACTGGTGATGGTGCCAAGCGCGATGAAGATGGCTATTACTGGATTACCGGTCGTGTTGACGATGTGCTGAACGTCTCCGGCCACCGCATGGGCACCGCCGAGGTAGAGAGCGCTCTGGTATTGCACGAGCAGATCGCCGAGGCGGCGGTCGTAGGCTATCCCCATGACATCAAAGGCCAGGGCATCTACGCCTACGTGACACCCATGCAAGGGGTGGAACCAACGGAGACATTGCGCCAGGAACTGATAAAACTGTGTGTACAGGAGATTGGCCCTATCGCCAAGCCCGACATTATCCAGTGGGCACCCGGCCTGCCAAAAACCCGCTCCGGCAAGATCATGCGCCGCATCCTGCGCAAGATTGCCGAGAACGAACTGGACAGTCTGGGTGACACCAGCACCCTGGCGGACCCCTCTGTGGTGGACAGCCTGGTGGCCAATAGACCGGGATAAACACCGCGTGCAACTGCTGGCTGCGACTTGCAGCCGTTACGACCAGGGGACCACTGCTACGGTGTGTCCCCTTTTGCATTCAGGCAGCATTATCCTGCTCCAACGCCTGTAGCATGCGTTTTAACTCCGGCACACAGGAACCGCACTGCGTACCACAACGCAATCGCTCCCCCAAATGCTCCATAGTGCACACACCGGCTACTAGCGCTTGGTCGATCTCGCGCTCACCCACCTCCCAGCACGTGCAGATTAACCGCCCCTTATCAGGAACATCAGGATCAAAGCCGGCCAACAGCCCGGCGGGGGCCGCGAGCCGCAGCGAGCTGAACAACCCGGACAACCAGTCATGCGCAGGCAATTTCCTGCGCTGAGGGTTGAGATAAAGTGCATAAACGAGGTCGCCATTAGTCGTGCCAATATCGCGGAAATCCGCACTGTCGCTATCGGCATAGCAAGTATGGCGTTCAGCGTGGCGCAGCAGCGGCGCCAATAGTGCGGCGCGCGCTGCCATGGGCTGCAAGTCCACAGAGGCAGCTAGCAAGGTGAGGTAGCCACCAGGGATAGCGACCCTGGACCAGTAGCCCAACTCGGGCAATACCGGCAACGCTTTGGTGAGCAGCAGACCCCAGCAGGATACCGCGACACCGGAAACTGACACCCTGGCGAACTTGGACTGGGGTTGGCCGGATACCGGATCTGTAACCGCAGCAATCAGTCCACTGATACAAGCTTGGCCAGAAAACTGCGAACTCCAGTGAATGGGGCTGAATATCTGCCCCGCAGGCAGGTCCGGTTCCACATGCAACAGGGCCCTGACCGCGCCCAGGGTGTTGTGCACTGCCACCAGATCACCCTCAGCAAGGCCGCTGGCCATGGCTTCAACCGGACCAAGGGAAACGCTGAAGAAATCGCGATGGCGCATCAACCTCGGTACTCGACCGGTGCGGGTCATGGTATGCCATTGATCCCGCAGGCGACCGGTATTCAATTTCAGTGTTGATTGTATACCTGGCTCTGCATCCGGTAACACGGGACTCAACGCAATGAAGTTCGCCCGGCCCGAAGCGGTAAAAAACCTGCCATCGGTGATCGGCGCAGCAGTCCCACTCGCCGCTGGCACCGGCCAGTAGGTGGGTGGCATTTCGTCGTATGCATGCTCAGACATATCTGCCAAGCCGCTGATATCGAAATCTCTACTACCGTTATTTTCAATACCCGAAAGCTGCGCATGTTCGCGAAATATTTGCGCCGGATGTTGAAAATCAAAGGCTTGTTCAAATCCCAGGCGTTGTGCCACCTGTGTGACCATCCACCAATCTGGCCGCGCTTCCCCCGCGGCAGTCACCAGTTTGCGCTGACGAGAAATACAACGTTCGGAATTGGTAACTGTACCGTCTTTCTCTCCCCAGCCCATGGCGGGAAGAAGTAAGTCGGCATAGGCCGCGGTATCGGTGTCGCCCACACAATCAGATACCACCACGAACTCGCAATTTTCCAACGCCCGGCGCACCATTGCTGAGTCTGGCAGGCTAACAGCCGGGTTGGTCGCCATTATCCACATGAAGCGAATTTCCCCATCCGCCGCGGCGCGAAACATATCCACCGCTTTTAGCCCGGCTTCATTTGCCATATCCGTTGCTTGCCAGAACTGCCGCACCAGATCCACATTATCTGGAGTGAAATCCATATGGGCAGCCAATTGATTAGCCAAACCTCCCACTTCACGACCCCCCATTGCATTGGGTTGGCCGGTGATGGAAAACGGCCCCATGCCGGGTCTGCCCAGCCGGCCTGTCGCCAGATGACAATTAATAATAGCGTTGCACTTGTCAGTGCCTGTAGCAGATTGATTTATGCCCTGGGAATACAGGGTTACAGTGTTTTGCGTCGCGCCGAACAGCTGATAAAACGCCTCCAGGGCCTCCTGCGTGAGACCGGTCTGCCTGGCAACCTCCGATCTATCACAAGCTGCACCCGCCACTAGCGCAGCATCCAGTCCCTGGGTGTGCTGGTCAATATAACCTTGATCAAACAAGCCTGAGCACTGCAGGTAATGCAACAATCCCGCAAATAAGAAAGCATCACTGCCGGGGGCGATCTGCAGATGCAGATCGGCAATGTCGCAGGTATCTGTGCGCCGCGGATCAATTACCACAATACGCTTATTCGGGTTTATTTTGCGCGCAGCGGCAATACGCTGGTACAGCACCGGATGCGTCCAGGCAGCGTTGGAGCCAACCATCACCAACAGGTCGCAGCTCTCCAGATCCTGATACGAGCACGGCACATAATCAGCGCCAAAGGCACGCTTGTAAGCGGCCACCGCTGAAGACATACACAAGCGCGAATTGGTGTCCACGTTGGCGCTACCAAGAAAGCCTTTCATCAGCTTGTTGGCAACGTAGTAATCCTCTGTGAGTAATTGTCCGGATAAGTAAAAAGCGATTGCTGCTGGCCCATGCTTACGTCGCACCGTACTGATTTTTTCCGCCACCAGATCAAGAGCGGTATCCCACTGTGTTGCTGCGCCTTGATATATAGGGTGGAGGAGCCGGCCCTCACGGATGAGTGTTTCAGCCAGTGTGGTCCCCTTGACACACAGGCGACCGGCATTCGCGGGATGGTTCCCGTCCCCCATTACGCTAAGCACCTTGTCCTGATCAACTGCGGCGGTGACGCCACAGCCCACACCACAATACGGGCAGGTGGTATTACAGTTGCTCATTGACGCCCGATTAACACGCTGTCCCCGTCCAGGCGCACGTTGTAAATCTCCACCTGCACTTCGTCATCTTCCAGACAGGCACCTGTCTCCAAATTGAAGTGCTGCTTGTACAAAGGCGAGGCAACCACCAATTGCCCCTGCCTATCACCGACTATCCCACGGGATAAAACATTGGCACGCCCGATCGGGTCACGATTTGCCAGGGCGTAAACCGCCTGCTTCTCACCAGGCAGGTAGAACAAGGCGACCTGCTCAGTACCCAACAGGGCACAAACCCCGGAGCCCGCCACCAAATCCTGCCTTTCGCAGACATGCTCCCAGGAGCACTTCTCTAACGCTGTCATGTTCTCACCTCTCTCACTTTGCCACCGCCACCAGGCGCAGGCGTTCTTCGGATCTCGCCGGACGAATCTGCTCGCGCTCTTGCACAAACACCACACCGCTATCAGGCTGATCGGAATTCACGAACTGGCGGAAGCGCTGTAGCTTTTTCGGATCCTGTAACGTGGCCTGCCACTCGCAGGCATAGGTATCGACGATATGCGCCATCTGCTGCTCCAGCTCGGCGGCGATTCCCAGGGAGTCTTCCATTACGACTTCGCGCAGGTATTCGATCCCCCCCTCCAGATTATCCATCCACACCGAGGTCCGCTGTAGCCTGTCGGCAGTCCGTATATAGAACATCAGGAAGCGATCGATGTACTTGATCAGGGTGTCATCGTCCA
>JBALVO010000153.1:0-8001 GCA_036961445.1 Halioglobus sp. | reverse complement strand
GGACATTGAAAACAGCCCAAACAACACCCAAAACCGTCGCCTTTGAGGTGAAAGCGGACATCAGTGCAAGTCGTAGGAGTCGCCAGGTATCAGCATATCCACCTCAGCCTTGAGCCAGCTAACGAGGAATAGCAGCAGGTCTTCACTGTCCCGCATCCCCTTCGCGCGAGCGCTTTCCTCTGACATCTTGATGCCGTAGACCTTCGCGCCATCGAGGGAGAAGCTGCCCTCAAGCCAGTCGTCTTCGTTGCGCCCGTACGAGATAACGCGGCCCCTGTACTCTATATAATCCAACTGCCCACCGCGTCGTTTATCCATAGCACGGGAAGCGGGTAGTTATCCAGCGGCTTAACCTCCGCGAACACCACCCCAAACCGTTTGAGTTCTGCTTGATGGGTCGCCCTGGCCTCCACCAGTAGGTCCAGCGGCAGTCCGTCCACGGCGGTCGTCTCGTAAATCCGCTCCACTAGCAGGTCCAGAATCCGCCCTTTCCTGGTCGGCACGGAGATGCGCCCACGGGTGCGCCAGGCGTCCAGGTGGTCTTGCTTGGTGGACGGTGCGATATGGGGGGCGAGTGCGGTCATAGAGGGAGTGTATATCAGCCCATGCTGTAGATCTCCTTGTGGGCTATATCTGTGAGTCTACTTTCTGGCAGTGCCCACCGTAGGAATGCTACACATCTTTCCGCCGGAAACCGACAATTACATCAAGGGTTACCCGGTCTACACGCAATGATCGCTCAAGCTCGTTGCCGCCTTGGTAACTGGCTCGTGGCCGGTCTGGGTATTGATCCCGCCAGTGTGACTCCTAGGTTTCGCCATGATCTCGCAGGCATGGAAAAATCCCCGCAACAATTTTCATGGGTTTTCAGGCGTTTCTACCCAAAAAATATCAAATTATTTTCCACCCCTTGAAGCCCTGCAACTGCGTGGGGTTCAAGATAAAAACATTCCCGCCCCGGGCACCAAATATCGTAATTCCTGCATTTGCGATTCTCTTATCCAGCACCATTTCCCCTGATACCTTATGCCTCGTGTCCTTTGCCTGTATGGCAGAGTCCGGTTCTGGCTGTTTTTTGCTCGCATCGGCTGCTATGCTGCACGGTCTGTTTTCCACGTCATAAACATTAAGAGGTAAGCCCTTGAAACAGGCATTGGTTAATATGCTGACAATGCAGCACAGCATGAATACCCGGGTGCATGAAAACTGGGCAGAGCAGGATTTTGAGTGGTACCGGGCCGCCTGGATAGAGTGTGGTGAGCTTATTGAACACTACGGCTACAAGTGGTGGAAGAAACAGGACTCGGACCTGGAGCAGGTGCGATTGGAAGTGATCGATATCTGGCACTTCGGCCTGTCAGCCTTGTTCGGAGATGGCAAAACAGTAGAGCAGATTGCGACTGAAATCGAAGCTGAATTGCAGGCATACACACCCACCGGTCTTGGCGTGCGTGAGGCGACCGAGGAGTTGGCGCTACACTGTTTGCAAACCAGGGGATTTTCGCCCTCCCGTTTTTGGGATCTTATGATAGCTTCCGGGCTGGATTTTGAAGGATTATATGCGGCTTATGTTGGCAAAAACGTCCTCAACTTTTTTCGCCAGGATCACGGCTACCAGGACGGGACATACGTCAAGAATTGGAACGGACGCGAGGACAATGAGCACCTGGTTGAACTGGTAGCGCCACTGGACAAGAGTGCGGATGACTTTGCAGATCTGGTCTACAAGGCGCTGGTCGGCCGTTATCAAGACCTGGTAACTCAGGCCTAAGTAAGGTGGCGCAAGAAGACAGCAAGCTTTCGACCACGGCTCTGGCGAGAAAGCTCAACATTCCCGCACAGCAATTGTTTGCCACGCTTAAGGATTACGGCTGGATTCAACGCGCCGGCGAGTCCTGGGCATTAACCCCCAAGGGCGAGTTCGAGGAAGGCAGCTACCAGAATAGTCGCCGGTTTGGACGCTATATTGTATGGCCGGAGCGTATTGATCATCATCCACTGCTGGCCGCTATCGAGTCCAATCAGCGTATAACCGCCGCGTCCATGTGCCGCTACTATCCGCGCTTGCACGCGCGCCAGATCAATCGTGCGCTGGCTGAGCTGGGTTTGCAGACCCACAGTATCTTAGGGTGGGAGCTCACGTCTTTGGGACGTACGCTGGGCGGCCAGCAGGAGGAGAGTAAGAATAGCGGGGCGTTCTATGTTACCTGGCCTCACGAAGTTATCGACAACCCTGTGGTGCATCGGGAATTGACCCGGCAATCAGACCAGATTCAACCGGTGGCAATACCGGAATCCGATGAGGTAGAACCTGATATGTTTGCCACGCCGGGACAGGCACCGCTGGTCTGTAACGGTATCGACGGGCACGCTCTGCAATCCTCGCTGGAAACCCTGGTATGTAACTGGTTATATCTGGCGCAATTGGCGCACGCCTATAAACGCGCACTGCCTATCGAGGAACTGGTTTACGCTGACTTTTACGTGCCCACTGGCAATGTTTATATTGAGTGCTGGGAGCAGAATGTCCCGGCAAAAGATCTCACCGGTAAACTCTACAAGCGAGAGCTCTTTCGCGATCTACAGCTACGCAGTATAGAGATTAATGCCGGTGACGTAGACCGGCTGGATGAAGTGCTGGGTCGTGGTTTATTGGCCTATGGTATCCGTTGCTGAATTTTCTGCGGCGAATTGCCGCAGGAAAACGCCGCATTCCATATGCTCGGTATAGGGGAACTGATCAAACAACGCAAAATGCTCGATAGAGTGCGTTTTGCACAATAACTGAAGGTTGTCTGCCAGCGTCTGTGGATTACATGAGATATAGATAATAGACGAAAAGCCTGCGGCCATCTGCAGTGTAGCTTGGTCCAGACCCGCTCTTGGCGGATCCACAAAAATGGCGCGTAAATCGTATTCGGGCAAAGGCTTTGGCAACTCCGCCAACCGCCGAAACTGTCGCTCGCCCGTCATCGCCTGGGTCACTTCCTCCGCAGACAAGCGAATCATCTGCACATTCTCAATGCTATTTTGTTGCAAATTTTCGCGTGCCGCACGAATAGACGCCTTGGATAACTCCGTGGCAATGACATTGTCGAACTGGTGCGACAGGGGTAGCGTAAAGTTGCCATTGCCGCAATATAGCTCCAGCAAGTCGCCGTCCAGCGATGCCGCGCGCTCGCATGCCCACTCGATCATGCGGATGTTGAGTTTGCCATTTGGCTGGGTAAAAGCCTGTTCGAACTGTACATAGCGATACTCGTGGTTGTGTATCTCCAAAGCTTCGCGCACGAAATCTCGCCCAATCACTAGTTTTTGCTTACGACTGCGTCCGACAATTGCAATATTGAGCTGTGTGGCCAGCGCTAATGCCGCCGTTTCCCAGTCTGGCTCCAGCTTGCGGTGGTAGATAAGGCTCACCAACAGGTCACCTGCCAAGGTGGCCAGAAACTCCACCTGAAATAATCTGTTGCGCAAAATGTCATGCTTCTTCAGTTCTTCACGCAACACGGGCATTAACTGCTGGATACTATTGTCTGCAATGGGAAAATCGTGAATAGCGATCGGTGTTTTAGGATCCTCGCGCCGGTACATCACATAGTTCAGATCATCGCCTTCATGCCAGACCCGAAATTCTGCGCGCATGCGAAAACCAGTCGCTTGCGAGGCAAATACCTGGGCAGCGGGGGGCGCAAAAGGGGCGAGTAGGGCACTGACCGTGGCGGTTTTATTGTGCAGTAGTTGTTGATAATTGGCGGGGTCGACCTGTGATAAAGGCATCAGGATAATCTCGATTTGTCGCGCTGCTGCCACAGCTCTTTGGCCAGGTCCTGGGCTGTACTGAGCTGCAGTTCCGGCTGCAGCGCCAAAAGAGCAGCGGCGGCTGTGGCCAGTGTCGCGTCCAGACCGTAGGCATCCTGGTCCGTGCCTGCCCATAGGCCGCGCAGCGGTTGTACGCTGGGAGCATCGGCGACAGTCACACGGTGTTGCATTGAACGCGGTAGCACCAGTTCCTGCATCGTTCCATGTGACAGCAGGTGCAGGCGTGTATCGGCCTGCGGCTTTACTTCCACTTCGCCGCTATCGCCTTTAAATACTAGTGCACGGGGTTGCGCCAGAATGTTGTCTGTTTCCTGGTGCAGAATCGCATAAGCGGGGTGAAAAATACTCTGTATGGAGCACGGTGCACGCAGTGGATTGATCATGCGGGTCAGTGTATTAACGGGGGAGCGCAGACCCAGTAGAGGGCGTAACTGCATCATCTCGTGTAGCGGATAGCAAAAATGCCGCAAGGGTAGATAACTCAGGTTTTCCTGCTCCAGTTGCCATTCCACATCTTGCCAGTCTGCAGCGATAGGCAACCCCAGCTGGTCCATGGCATCCTCGGTATACAAACGACCAGGGGTGTGCCCGTCTGAACCATGCACAAACACCCGGTGACCTGCCTGGCTTAGTAGCAGTATGGCCAGGATAAACCAGGGGTGCTGATGTTTTTTACCCGCATAGCTGGACCAATCAAGGTCGGCGTGTAGCGCATGGGGAAGTGCCAGCATAGTGTCACGACATGCCTCAACGAAGCCCGCCAGTTCTGCGCCAGTTTCTTCTTTTACGCGCAGTAGCATCAAGAATGCACCCAGCTGTAGAGGGTCTGTTTCCCCGCGCAGGATCATACCAAATGCCTGGCGCGCTTCGGTCTGGCTTAATGCGCGACTACCACTTTTGCCTTTGCCTAAAATTCTGACAAAGCAGGCAAATGGGTGTTCTGCAACGGGTGCTTGATAGGTCGGTTTACTCACATTCCTCTACACATTGTTGTTACAGGCAGTTGTCTGGCTTGGGTAGGCCCGCAATTTTGCTGCCTAGCTTGGCAGGCGAGCCTGGAAATAGTGACAGCAGGTATATGCTCCTGCCTTTTTCCTCTCCCAGGTGAGTAGCGCAATATTTTACCAGAGGTCGCATGGCCGGGGAGGCATCATATTGTTTATAGTAGTCGCGCAGCAAGTACAGTACTTCCCAGTGATCTGCGGTTAACTGTAACTGCTCTGCCCGAGCTATTTGTTCGGCTACGGAAGGTTCCCAGTCGGACAATTTGCGCAGGAAACCCTCTTTGTCAAAGGCATGTGGCGGTAGCATTCAATCAGTACCAGGCTTGTTGCCGGGGGTATTGCTCGGTAAGAGTGACAAAGCCATCCAGATCGACTCGGTTAGCCTCTGTAACAAGCTTGTCGATCCCTCTGGCGACGGCATCCTGCTGTAAAATATGTATGTGCGCGCCACATGATCCTAACTTTCGGCTGGCGTCTGTATCGGCAATAGCCGCATAAACACCATCGCCCATCAACAACAGGCTGTCGCCTGGTGTTATGACCTTGAGACAGTCATTAAATGCTGAGCTGCCAGGGGATGCGTTGAGCGTATGCAGAATCATATTCAAAACCCCAGCAAGTGGTCGAAACTGGACATGAGTTGGTGAATTTCACTGCCAGCCAGAGCCTTCGTTGCCACCGGAGCGCGGGATAAATCTACCCCATAGCGGAGTCCTGCCTCAGCGTCGACATAAACGCTGTTAATGTCATACAGCGGCAATGACGACAACAAGCTACCCATATTCCTTGCGCCTATGGCTTTGCTGTCCTGATTGGCGAGCAACTGCAGTACGCCATCACCCATAAATAATAACTGTACCGGCTGTTCGAAGGCGGCTGCTGCCAATGCTGTATCCAGCGAGGCGCGCGCCAGGCTGGACCCATAGGGGCTGTGTCGGATGACGATCAGTACACTTTTTTTACCGGCGGAAGTCATCTCTAGCCTCCGAATGTAACCAGACGGTCACTATTAGCGGTGGCGTCCACCAGTTGACCCAGACCGGAAATTGTAAATGCCGGGTGAATGGTAGCGGCAACCCTGTCATGGCGATTGGCCTCTGCCTGGTCCAGCATGCCGCGCTTTAACGCCGAGGAAATACACAAAATGAGTTCTACGGCGTGTTGCTCAGCCAGTTCTACCCAGGGCTGCAAGCGATCGACTTCATCCTGTGGAAATACGGCAGTGGCGGCCCCGGTATCAGTGCCGGCATCCAGGAAAAAAACGCGATGAATGCTGTGTCCGCGGGTAAGTAGCGAGCGAGCAAATCCCGATGCGGTCTGGGTACACCCGCCGGAAGCGGGTGAGGACACGACTAGCAGCGAGTAGATCACCAGATGCGTACTCCAGAAACAAAAAACCCCGGCGGACACCGGGGTTCTAGGAGTGCGGGAAAAGGTTTAGTCATCGCCACTCAGGGCTGTCATAAGATGCAGCAAGTGAATGAACAGGTTGTAAATATCCAGATACAAAGACACCGTTGCCCGAATGTAGTTGGTTTCACCACCGTTAATGATACGGCTGGTATCAAACAAGATCAGACCAGACATGATCATCACCACTGCCGCGGATATAGTTAGCGACAGAGCAGGGATATTAAGGAATATGTTGGCGATCATGGCAACTACTGCCACCAATAGGCCCACCATGAGGAAGCCACCCATGTAGGAAAAATCCTTGCGGGTAGTCAGAGCGTAGGCGGAGAGGCCGAAAAACACCACTGCGGTGGCGCCCAGCGCCTGCATTACCAGTGCCGGACCACCGGGCATGGACAGGTAATAATTGAGCATGGGGCCTATAGAGGCGCCCATGACACCCGTAAACGCGAATATTGCGATCAGACCCTTGCTGCTGTCGGCGGTTTTGTGTACCACAAACAATAGACCAAAACCCACCAGGGTAAGCATTAGCCCCGCTCCGTGTCCCAGCCCTATAGACATGGATATACCGGCCGTGACAGTGCTGAATAACAGTGTCATACCCAGCAGCATATAAGTATTCTTCAGTACTTTATTGGTACTGAGGGCGGACTCCAGGCCCAATGAATTCGCGTTGTACAAACTTTTGTCTTGCATCAATAACTCCGTAAAGCAGCGCACGGATTGTGCGATTAATTCTTCGACCTACCTAAAGAGAGAAAGTTTCAATCTAGCTGATTGATTTTTAACCACTTTCTCTTTTTCCTTTTAGCTAAAGGTACCACTGGTAGCGGTGTCCTTCAAACAGGGAGCCACTATAGCGAATTTTGCACGGTGAGCTCAACATTATAAATATACGATTTCTCCTTCGCTATGGATTAGCGCCCGCCCGGTGTATTTGTCTATGGCGCCAATAGCCATGCCGCTGGCGCATCCGGCAATGTTTGCATCGGTCGCGCGTGCGCATAATGCGCCCATTATTTTGCCATAAAGCGATAACGACTATGTTGCACGAACCGGCCCATGTAGTGATAGACGGTGTTAATTGGCACCAAAAACAGCGTCAGTGGGCAACCACGCTCAAAAAGCGCTCCGGGGGAGTCAGGACAGAATTTCATGACTGTCTCCTGAATGCTGTCGCTAGTCGCCTCCGTTTTGAGAAAGAGTACTGGATAGACGGTGGTGTCAAAGCCATTATTTGCGCGCTTGAGCAAGAAAATATGAGCCTACGCGAGCGGATTAATGATCTTGAGCTCAAAATAACGACCAATGCCTACGCCGGATGGCAGATTCATTAACCTACTTTAGTCAGATAATGATTGAGACAAAATCCATGAAACTATCTCGCAAACCTGCATTACGGTCAGCCTGACATGCTACAGCTGTCCACTGAACAACAGTCCATCTTGTATCAATTCGTGGTAGATGATCGAGACAGGGGGAGGGCGCCTGACCCCAAGCTGGAAAAGGCGCTTGCTTATATAATGTCCCATGCCAATGTGAGAAAAGTCGACTTGATTTCCGATCAGATTGTCAGGTCGCTGGTACAGTCTACGTTCGCCATCTTAAAAACAGAGTACTTGCTTGAGAATGGCATGATCACGTCATTGAAATACTACGATATGATCGCCGCGGCCAGGGCCCGGATCCGCCGGTTTAATCTCTCTTCACCGAAGTAATCTAATCGCCAGGCACAAAAAAAGGGCTTCAATTGCTTGAA
>JBALVO010000152.1:3804-8228 GCA_036961445.1 Halioglobus sp. | reverse complement strand
AGCAAGAGCCGACCGATATGGGCCATCTGTGGCGGGAATCGATTCTCTATGACCCCTCCAGAAACAAGATCAAGTTGTACTGGGCCGGAGAGAATCGGGTAAACCCTCCCTGGCGTGTGGAACGACGCGCGTAAAAACGGCAGTGGGCCGACACGCGCAAGTCAGGCGCGTCGCGCCGGTTCGGACGAATAAGGGGGTAACATGGATGGACGATGCAGCGCCTGTGTCAATATCACCTGCTTCCAGCAATTCCCGGCTCCTGCAATGTCAGCCTGCGGTCTTGCCCTGACTATATTGGGTCTGCTTTTTCTTGCGAGTCGCCGTCTGTGGATATAGGCCAGATTTTGGTCTTTCATGGGCTGAAGCAGTGCATTCTTTATCTACATTGCACCCCTTCAAACGGAACAGGTATGAGATATCACAGGGCCTCGGAGGCGGGTGCTAGTGAATTGTAGGCCTCAAAGATTTTCTTTACCTTTTGATTCTTCGAGATAGTGTTACAGCGATCGGGAGAGCTCTGGTTCCCTAGAGGACTGAAAACCAGTTGCGGATCGGGGAACGTGAATGTCGTGTATTCGCCGCAATGTATGGCCAGAAATGAATTGGCGGTGTTAAAACGCTTTTCGGTGTGTGACCTGATAAAGCCTTTTTCGCCCTTTTCAGCGCCTTTTACAGAGGCAGCCAGGATGACTCTTTCGACGGGTATTTTCTGAGGGCTTAACAGGCTGATTCCGGACATCCATTTGGGCGGGGTGATTCCGATGTAGTCCAGAATGGTGGGGGCTATATCAACTATCTGGACATTCGAGTTATATATGCCGGCATTTTCTCCCTTCGGCAGACGAATCATCAATGGTATACGGCGCTTGGTGTCCCAGGCTTGCCCGTGATCCGCGCTTATAACCAGTATTGTTTCGTCCAGGATGCCGGATTCCTCCAAATGCTTGTAAACGGTCTCCACTCTGCCGTCGAACTCTACTATTGCATCGAAGTAAAATGCTGGCATCCACTCTTTATCTTGCTTCTTGCCTTCTGCGAATATCCGTTTGGCATAGAATTTCGCCCCGTGGGTACGCATCAGGTGAGTCTGGTTGAAAAGTTTTTTGTTTGCTTGCTGTGCGTTCGCGATACTTTCGATCAACCCGGAGATTCGTGTTCTATCATTCAGCAATGTTGTTACTGTTTCGTCTGTCTCGGCTACTTGCATAAAAGGGTTCAGCATTTCCTGAACGAACAGGGCATCCAATAAAACACTGAGTTGATCCTTGATGAGCCTGCCCAGAAACCAGCTTTGCATGCTGGTCAGTTCCAGTCGGGTCGAGAGAAAATCAAAGGTGGATTGATCGCGACCATTTACGATCTCGAAGGCGCCTATCATATTCTGGCTATCCGCACTGGCGTAATGCGGCACAGACCACTGTGTTCTGAGGTAGTGCTTGCGAGGTAGAAGAGCCGGCAAGCTCTTGAGGGCAGCGTCGCGTTTGAGAATGTCCGGAGGGTAGACCACCTGCGTTATGATAGGGGATCGACCTGTTAACAATGCAGTAATGCCGCCGGTTGTATTGCCGGCATTTGAGAAGGCATTGTCGAAAATCATGAACTCCTGTGCTACTGAATCCAGAAATGGCGTTGTTTTAGTCGCGTTTCCGTAGACCGACATGGCCTCAGCGTTCAAACCGTCACCGGTAAGCAGGATTATGTTGAGATAACCGGGGCGTCGGCGAACTTCATTATCGGTATAGTCGCTATGCCCCTCACCTGGGAGTACAGACTTGCCAACGAGCAGGGTCAGGCAGGTCAGTAAGAATAACGGTAGGTAAATGGCGGGTGAGAATTTCCTCGCCATCCAGCGAATGATGCCCAGGCATTGATAAGCGACAAAACAACCGGATGCGAGCATCGCCAGCTTAATCAGCGCGGATGTGGTGGTTTTTAAGCCAATGGAAAATACAGTGTAAGTAAAGTTCTCCAATACCATCAGTGCGAGACAAAATAGTATGGTAAACGCTGTTAGCATGCCCACAGCGGATTCAAGGGATTGGCTGCTTTTAAAAGCTGCTGTTATCAGCGAAAAAATTACCTGAAATAGTAGGGCTATTGTCAGTGAAATTCCAATAGTGAGGATAAACACCTGGAACCATTCAGCTGCTGACGCTTCGGCAATGGGGGTATCTGCTGAAGCATAAAAAACTGCTGCATAGAAAAATAACAGCAGCAACGATGTGGCTGTCAGGCGAAACAATGACGACTCCTGGTGGTGGAGCAATATGTTATGGGCCGGTCGATTGCAACGTGCTGGGCTCCGCACTATTCAGTGATGCCATCAGGTAAAGCGATCTTTCAGTTCCCGATACCGATGCTTTTTTTACAATCGAAAAATATACGCTGAAAGCCTTTTCAAACCCCTGCTCAGTATAGTCCGGAAAAACGTCTTCCCTGGTTTCCAGCAATCTGACCACCTGGGAGTCGGATTTGGGTACAAACTCGATGATCAGCCAGTTGCCCAGCGAGGAGAACAGGCTGGCGATATGGGAAAGCGGAGTATTGTTGCTGATGGCCAGATGATGGACGAGTGCCAGAGCCAGTATGGCATCACAATTGGCGCGCTGCCGGAAAGACTCTCGCTCCTCATTTGCCCACCCTATCGAGGGGGACGGCGCAAAAAGGTTTTGCACTAGAGGGAGTATGTTTTTGGTTTCACTCCCCCGACACTCTCGATAGTTTCGTTCTACCGCAACAGGATCTATATCCTGCGATATAATCAGGGAGCCATGATTGGCAGCAATACGGCTGAACTCGCCTGTATTGGCCCCTAGATCGTGGATGGTTGCCAGCGGGGTATCAATAGCGGATAGAAAACTGTCCACCAACTCTCTTTTTTTCAGGGTGGCTTGGTCGCTGTAGTTGGTGTGGCTATAGTAGTCGCCCCATTCAGTCTGGGCGGGCTTCCACTTCAGTTTATCAATGGTGCTGGCAAGGCTTTCGATGATGGCTTTAAGACCGGTGGTGGAAAGTTTTGCATTTCTGGCTTTTTGCGCGCGGTTACCGGCGTTCTGGTCCGTGCCCGCTGAGTCGGCGTAATCTGTCTGGACCCTGGCGTGCAGATGGATGTGAGCCTGAATGCCGTATTTGAGCTTCGTGCTCCAGGGGAGCAGCTTACTGGCCAGGGGTAATGGTATCCCGTCGATATGCGTGATGAGAAGTTTTCCAAGGTCGATGTCGACGGTGGCCATTAGTGCCAGTGGTGCCAGAAAATGCTGGCAAAACTGCCGGTAGGCTACCCAGGGAGTGCCCTCTTCATATGGCTCGAACGACAGGGTGTCTATGAACAGCGGGCGACTGTCGACAAACTGAATGTTATAGGCAGATGCATCTTTTAGGACGAAGCCAAATTTCAACGCCCTTGCCTGGATACGCAAGGTAAGAATCGCAGCGTCCTTGAGTTGACTGTAACTCCATTCATAAGGATAAGAGATGAAGGGGAGGTGTGTTGGCCTGATGATACGGTGGCAGCTATCCGTCCGAGGTAAATCAGAATCCGTGACATCCTCATGAGCGACAAGTAAGCCTTTGCTGACGAGTGCCTCATAAAGGCCAGAGGACATAAACCGGTCGTAGTTGCCAGAAAAGGTGTTGTTGACCTGTCTGTAGATAGTGTGGTCGTGGCTAAATACGAAACCGCTGGGGTCGCGAAAGGAAGATGGCAATAAGTTCAATGTTTTTCCTGTGCGGGCTGGATAGCGGCTGGTTTTCTACTTTTGTAGACCTATTTTTGTTCTTCGTCGATTTTTGGTTCCAGGTCGTCATCGAGCAAACTGGCTGTCTGGTTCTTTCCGAACAGACTGCGTAGTTTGTACCAGTAAGTCTTTATAGTGAATCCTGCCACCGCAATGCCCGCAATTAGTCCCTGCAGAATCATGCTTCCCGTGCCGGGATCCAGATATGCAAACGCGTTCAGTGAGAAAGTGCCCAGCATTAGGGCTGTAATTATCTGTCTCATTTGTTTGAAAACTCCAATTCAGCGCAGACTATTTTCGCGGTTGGCACAAGAGCGTGCCGGTTTAAATTAAACATCGGAGAGTATACCGGAGGCGCCGCAAATCTGTCACATGTCAAGTGGCGGTAATAATGTACATTGCCCGAGCATTTGAGACCCAAAACCCCGCACGCTGACTCAGCGTAAATTACACAACCTGCGATTGGCAGGCTAAACTGGGGAGTCGGCTGGAAGAAAGACGCCTCTTAGAAAACGAGGCTTTTGGTTTCAAATGAACTGACGACGTACAGTTTGTAGATATCATTTACTACGCTCAATGCAGTACTGGCCTGACTTCCGGTAACCTGACGGACAGGAACCCTTCTTTTCATGGACTGCAGTTTTGTTACCACCGCAAGACTTAACTGGATGGGGGTTACGATATTAA
>JBALVO010000152.1:0-3704 GCA_036961445.1 Halioglobus sp. | reverse complement strand
GACTGCAGTTTTGTTACCACCGCAAGACTTAACTGGATGGGGGTTACGATATTAAAAGTGCTACTTTTGACTGGGAGGGCCCACTGAAAATTGGGGTGAGGATACTAGCTAGTGCAGCTGACCGATGTGTGTATATCTACCTGCGGAATCTTGAAAGTATGTTCAGGAAGCGTTATCAATTTTCTCCAGAAAAAATTGACTCGGCGTTGCTGGAGCGATTGGTTAAGCTAATCCTTGGGCAGGAAGAAAAGTTGGTGAGTATTGAGCTGTGTCCTGGTGTGCGGAATGGCTTGCGCCGGCAAGTAGAGGTGGAGAAGCTCGAACGCAATGCGGATTTGGAAGGGGCGATGGAGGAAATGTGGCTCAATCAGCAGGCAGAGCCGGAGGCCAGGAAGCTATCGACAAGATTGCGTACCTTCACCGCGACAACTAAATCAGGACTGGCTATGGGCGCGCCATAGCGGGGTTTTTGGGTGGCGACGGCAGCAATCGACATCACGAGGGATGATGCTTTGGCCTACCAGCGGGTTAGCGCAAAAAGTTATATTTCGCTGGGCGTTTCTCTGGGGTAGAATCTTTGGCTGATGGATGCTTATAAAAGGAGTTATAGCGGGTGATCAAGCCCCAGATAGTCAAAACCATTCCAAACGTGGAAAACTTCCTGCGATACTGCCAGCGTCAGGATTACAAGGCCAAAAGTGTGGTCCTGAAGCAGGGCGAGGTGAGTGATTCACTTTACCTGATCCTCGACGGCTCGGTCTCGGTGATGGTGGAGGATCAATCGGAAGCGGATCACATGCTGGTGGTGAGCTACCTCAGCCCGGGTGATTTTGTTGGGGAGATGGGCCTTTTCGAAGATGAACCCCAGGTACGCAGCGCGATGGTGATCGCCAGGACGGCCTGCGAGGTGGCGGAGATTTCCTACGAACGCTTCCACCAGATAGCCACCGAGTTCCCGGATATCCTCTATGCCATTTCCTGTCAGTTGAGCAATCGTCTGCGGCTGACCACTTACAAGTTATCGGACCTGACCTTTGTGGATGTCTCCGGACGCATCGCCCACACCCTCTTGGACCTCTGCCGGGAACCCGATGCCATGACCCATCCGGATGGCATGCAGATCAAAGTCACACGCCAAGAGTTGGGCAAAATCGTGGGCTGTTCCCGGGAAATGGCAGGAAGGGCGCTCAAGTCTCTTGAGCAAGAGGGTCTGGTTGCCGTCTTCGGCAAAACTATGGTGGTTCACGGGACCCGCTAAAATAAATGCTCCTGCTAGCTAACCTATGTCCGGCGGCTTTCAAAAAGTGGAGACCTTTACGCAATGAACATGTATTCATATCCTATGAATATCGAATCAAGTCACCACAAATATTCTATGCTTTTTAGTGTCAGGTTTTTTTACAGCTTTGGGGCGTGTAGGTCCACCGGATAGTCGAAACCCGTGCGGTTGCTCAGGTGGCATGAAGATTGCTTGAACGAAGGTTGCATAGAACTAGAGATGCCTTATTCGAAAACAAAATCAGTACCGCAAGACGTCCTATGACCGCCACGTTGGAGATTGGAATTATCTACAGTCAGCTACATTGCAATGACGGGGTCGTTTTCTACCAGCCGCGGTGCCACACGCCAATAACGCTAGGGCCAACCAATAAGGCCCTGATAGACTGTAGGTTCGCTGGTGCGTGATTGCACCGCTCGGGTTCATTACTTCGTTGGCCGATTGAGTGCCTGAGTTAGTGCTGAATGACGGTACGGAAAATCATTTTTCAGGGGAGGTATCCATGGCATCTATGCGCAAAGGCGAATCTGAACCCCAATCCAGGTTTCGTAAAAGCCGATTTTTTCACTGCATGGATGAGTGGTATTTCATATCGCGTGAAGGGACCGTCGAGGGGCCATTCGAGGGTCGAGTCGAGGCCGAGCAAATGTTGAAAACTTACCTCAATGGGTTGGATGCGACAGTCCACTGAAGCAACAACTGGTCAGGCAACCTTCAATCCCTAAAGAATGAATTCTTTGTCCGCATATAGGGGCGGTGATAGCGAGCCCATTCTGGAAGCAGTCTGTCCTTTGGGTCATCGCCGCTCAGGCCCTACACCACGGTATCCCCAGCCCATCATTCTGTATATTCTGGCTCTAGTCCTGGCTCCGTATCACCCTTCCGTCAACCGGCAGAAACATATCTCTTAGAAAGCGGGCCAATTGGTGCCATATCCTTTGCCGACGTACAATCTACAATCCCCTCCCTTCAAACGGGACAGGTATCTGCCTCACCCGATCTAAAGGCTTGTGTAGCTCAGTAGGTAGAGCAGCTGATTTGTAAGACCTCGGAGATGAATTCCAGGTGTCAGTAAGGCCAAGAAAACCTTCCCGTTTTTACTTTCCATTTTCCATCAAAAACAACGACTGAACATATACCGAGCTTGATGACAGGTAAGCTTCGGTTTTATGTCGTGGAAAAACCTCCGCTTTCTCCTGCGACCTAAATCAGTCGACGCAACATAAGTGGAAAATCTAGCAGCTGGTGTTTGATGTACCAATGTTTTGCCCGGCCTCTCCTTTAGCTGCCGAGCCACCACATTGAGTTTCGCTCGGAATATCATAGCCAATGGACCGTTCCAATCCTCTGTCCAGGGAGCGCAGGATGAAGGCCATGTCCTCCCTGGAGACCTCCGGCTTCCGCTTCCGCCTTAGCCTTTCGCCCAGCCCCTGATACCATCTGCCTCCTCCTTTATAGGAGTTGACCTTAGCTACTGGACGGGATTCAGTCGCATTCAGCGCGAAAGCAATCCTCTCAATGACTCCGCTTGGATTTTCCACAGCGTCCTCATATCTGAGGTATACCGCGTTATAGCTGTCTTGTCGCAACGCTTCCCAAGACTGGATTTTGGCGGTTCGCATTTCTATGACGTTTCCGAATCGTTTTCCCGTTCCCGGATCTCGGTCAAACATCATTTCATGCCCCCACCGTGGATCATGTTTAGTCACACCAGCATGCTTGTCCCAAACACTGAACCACTCTTGGCGGATGAAGTCGGAGAAGTTCAGGTTTTTTAAAGTCAGTGGCGCATGCCAAGGGGTGCGATAGAAACTGGTTATCCAGTCAATGGGATGTCTGTAAAGTATAATGAACAAACAATCATTTGGGCTCGAACTTTGGATTTGAGGGGTAAAATGCTTATAGCCAAAGTCTGTGACAATACTTACGTCATCAATGTTTTCGGCAATCAATCTTTCCAGATAGTTCGTGCCCGAGCAGCGCTGGCCAAATAGTTGCAATCTTGAGACACTCATATGACTGATTCTATAGGTTTAGTAGCCAATTGGCAGTCATCTTTTATGTCCAGCGATAGACTGTAGCATCTACTATTTGAATCCGTACCTTCTTCACTGAGCTTGCCTTTGCAGACTTGCGCTCAGCTAGTGCCTCTTGCAGACTTTCCAATACATCCGAAAGGGCTAAGAGAACAGCCGGGCAGGGCGTCCAGGCAATCAGCAACAGACTTGCTCCAGCCCGATACTGACCCTATACCGAACTAGTTCCTTGCCGGCCCAATCGGCAGTGCCTCCAATTCCAGGCAATCCATCCCGACCTATTGCATCGGCAATGCTCTTTATCTACAATCGCACCCCTTCAAACGGGACAGGGATCTGCCTGACCCGATCTGATCAAGGCTGGCGTAGCTCAGTAGGTAGAGCAGCTG
>JBALVO010000151.1:0-8273 GCA_036961445.1 Halioglobus sp. | reverse complement strand
GTGGTTAGTCCATTCCAGCACAACGGTTTTGCCCTTGTGATCGCTGAGCTTGAATACATTACCGTTGATATCTGTAGCAGTGAAGTCTGGGGCCGGCGCGCCTATATCCGGAGCGGCGATGGCCGGCGCGGCCACTAGCATAAGAGCGGCGCAGGCTATGGTGAGTCTCTTAAACATGACGTGTGGTCTCCTTCTTCGGTTACTGATTTGTAATAGCATTTTTAACAATGCCAGGGGTTAAAATTTGCGGCAAGACTTGCGGGGCTGGCCGCATGCCGGTTTCAGCATCTTTTGGTCCGTAGTACACATAGATCGGCACGCCATTTCGTCCATAGCTATTCAGATATTCTGTAATTTGGGGGTCCTGGTTAGTCCAATCACCGATCAGGTAGCGGATGTTGGTGCCGGCGAAGAGTTTTTTTGTGGCGTCGGTATTGATGGCGATGGCATGATTGACCTTACAGGTAATGCACCAGGCTGCGGTCATTTCGACGAATACGGGAGAGTTTTCGTTTAGAAGTACTTCCAGTTTTTCCGCTGAGTACATCTCTCCGAATTCCATGCTTTGCACGACCAAATTTTTGGGCTGGGCGAGCTCTCCGACGGGGAGAAGAACGATGGCGGAGACGAATGCAATGACGGCGATGATCTTTGTTTTGACTTTCCAGTAGCCGCTTTTGGGGCGATGTTTCAGGAGCCACAGGCCGAAGGCGATGGTGACCATGCCCATGAGTACGCCGAGCATGCCCATAGAGCCAATCTGCTGGCTGAGCACCCAGACGAGCCATGCGGCGGAGGCGTACATGGGGAAGGCGAGCAGTTCCTTAAACGTTTTCATCCATGCGCCGGGTTTGGGCAAGGCGTGCTGCAGAAATGGTGCAAAGGAGAGAGCGAGGTAGGGGAGCGCGAGGCCGAAGCCAAGGGCGGCGAAGACGCTTAGAGATACAATGGGAGTTTGCGTCAGCGCGAAGCCGATAGCAGTGCCCATGAAAGGCGCAGTGCAGGGCGTGGCGACGAGAGTGGCCAGTACGCCGGTAAAGAAAGAACTTCCCAAGCCGCTTCCCTGGGTGAGTTTGCCGCCGATATTGACGAACTCTCCGCCAAACTCAAACAGGCCAGACAGGTTGAGGCCGATGATGAAAAGCAGATAGGCGAGCAAGGTAACAACAATTGGATTTTGCAGATGGAAGCCCCAACCAACGCCTGCGCCTGCGGCTTGCAAGGCAATGAGTGCACCGGCGATGGCGACAAAGCTCAGGACAACGCCAGCGGTGTAGCTTAGGCCGTGGAGACGGGCGATCTCGGGGTGTTTATCAGCGATTTTAACCAGGCTAAGCGCCTTGATCGAGAGCACAGGGAAGACGCAAGGCATGAGGTTTATAAGCATGCCGCCGAACAGCGCGAAAATGAGAGCGCCGATGAGTGTGGTTGATCCGGCTTCTTCTAAAGGTGGGCTTTTGGCCGCGTATGGTACTTTGCTTGCTTTAGCAGGGAGTGCTGCAAACCTTGCTTCTGTACGCTCTCCATCTAGAGTTTTATAACTGAGAATTCCGCTGATTTCATCAAGGTCGTTGAGGTCGCGATCACCACGTTGTTGTTGAACGGTGAGTGTATGATTGTCGACCATGCTTTTAACTTCAAGGGGGGCCGTGTTGTCAACGATTCCCCAATCTATCGGGTAAAACTCCAAGCTATTTATGTCGATTTCAATATTGTGTTTGTTGTAGGCCTTGTTTTCTCGAATGTGGAAGAGCGTGTTGTCGGGGATGTAGAAGATCATTGATAAAAATGATTCGTCTTTTTCATTAAAAGACACTGCCCAGTCCGTTTGGATAGGTAGTTTCTTTTGGGCACTGGCAAGGTAATGACTGTTGTCTTCGGTTGCGGCGTCTGGATCGTTTAAGGTGATGTTGAGAGTATCGGACTCGGGGATGCATTGTTCTTTGCACACAAGGATTTCAATATCGGCGGTAAAGGTGAGCGGGCCTGCGGGCAGGGTGTCCGGCGCTTTGAGTTTTTGGAGCAGAGTCACCTGGTCTTCGTAGCCGTAATTGAGAAGTGGGCCGTAGGGGAGTTTATGCGGCGCTGGCCAGTGAATGCTGCTGATTTGAAAGCCTTCGGGCAGGGTCCACTGTATGTGTGGGGCAGCGCCACTATCGCCCGGATTTTGCCAGTATGTATGCCACTGCGGGTAAATAGATTGGTCGATACCGATCCACAGCTCCTCTCCGGCGCTGATTGTGCCGCGTTCGGGGAGGAGACTGAGCTTGACATGTCGCTTATCGTCTGCCGCTTGCGCGGTGTGCAGCGGCAGGAGCGAGAGTAGCAGGATCAGGATGTATAAGGCGCGCACGCGATTGTCCGTTCTAGTGATGATCGGGCACGATCAGCACCTTACCGTTCCTTCCTCCTTGCGCAGCGCGCGACACGGCGGCTTTGATTTCACTCACTGTAAAGCGTGAATCAACGTTGGCTTTTATAACTCCACCCGCAACCAAAGGAATAATTTCCCCGAAAGCCGCCTGCTTTTGCGCCATGTTGGCTGTTTCAAACCACTTGGACAACCAGAAGCCGCGCACTCGAATATCGTTAAAAATCGTTATCGGTGTATACAAGCTGGCGGCTTTGCCCGACAGTGCGCCATAGGCTACAACTGTGCCGCCATAACCCAGGCTGTTGGCCAGGCGAGTAAATGTGTCGCCACCCACCGCATCAATGGCAAGCGACACGGGTGCGCCGCCTGCTGCTTCGGCGATTTGTTCGGCCAGATCGGGGCCGTCTATTAATACCGCATCGGCACCTAGTGCCTGCAACTCGTCGGCCAGGCCTTCACGACGAACAACATTGATCGTCTTTAATCCCCGCTGCTTTGCCAGTTGGATGATATAGCCGCCAACTGCTGAATTGGCGGCGCTCTGCACAAGCCAGTCACCTTCTTCAAGGTCGGCGAATGAGGTGAGCATGAGTAAGGCAGCCAGCGGATTTACCACAGTCATGGAGAGTTGCTCTATCACCTCAGAACTGGGCTCGCCAAGATCGGGTAGGGGAATAAAACTGGCGGCTGGGGCAACTAATTCATCACGCCAGGTGCTACCACCTGCGAGAAGTACCAGCTGACCCACTGCCAGGTGAGTAATCGCTGGCGATATTTCTATCACTCGGCCAACACCTTCGTTACCGGGCGTGGAAGGCAGTGCCGGGTCTACGCCATATTTTCCGGCAATTTGTAACAGAGTGGACGGATGAATCGGCGCCGCTAAAACGTTGACCCTGACTTCGCCGGCTTGCAACGGCATGCGTGTACCTACCTTTACCTCAAGCACCTCCGCTGGATCGCCAAGTCTACTAAGCTCGATATAATTAAACGTGGACGCTGGCGCTTGTGACACAGCGCCGGTAGCGTTCTGCGCTAGCGCCAAAGACGTTGCACTTAACAAAACGGTTAATGCTGAAACAATGGAGAAGGTTTTCATAATGTTGTCCCTAAGATAAATCTTCATAGTGGTAAATTGAGCTTGATAGATTCGTGAATCTGGAATTGTTTGCGCGCTAACTGTTTTGATTTACGCTGAGGGCCCAAGGCTAGGCTGGCGGCTCTTCCTCCCGCTCAAACCAGCGACCCAGGTAGATGCCCACGATAGCCCATAGCGCCGCTATGCCCGCACCCACGAGGGCCACTGCCGCCAGACCCAGCCCCAGGCCTTGGGTAAGCCCGGTGAACAGCCACGCCATAATCGTGTCTCCACCGCGATACGCGACAATGTCTATGACCGGCTTCGCCTTAAAACGGGTTTCGCGGTCCACTCGCGTGAACAGCATTTCACGCGCTGGCCTGGTAACAGCATAGTTACCGGCGCGGCGCACTATCTGCAGGCCTATTACCATCGCCAAAAACGGTGAAATGGCCAGCACGACCAAGCCCACGCAAATAAGCACCGGAACCAGAGCAATGGTAAACGGCATGCCAAACCTGGTCACAATACGGCCTGTTGCAAATAGGCCCGTTGCTATAGACAGCGTATTTACCGCCAAATCCATTTGCGCCCACACTGCAGTTCGTTCAGCACGGCTCAGATCGGCCAACAAGTTTTTCAATTCAAAGTAAACAAACGAACTGATACCCGTGTAG
Source organism: Halioglobus sp. (assembly GCA_036961445.1). Classification (GTDB taxonomy): domain Bacteria; phylum Pseudomonadota; class Gammaproteobacteria; order Pseudomonadales; family Halieaceae; genus JBALVO01. Next base: position 4,144 of record JBALVO010000151.1, on the reverse strand, counting down.
AGAAAAATGAACAATCCGATGGCCAGTAAATAGGGATTTGAGAAGAACATTTTGAAGCCAGCGAACGGATTCCCGCCAATTTTTGCCGTACTGGCGGCCGGGGCTGTTAACTCTTTTTGCAGCACTGATGACTTCAATGACTGTAGATGGAAAATGATGGGTATTGGCAATAACAGCATTACGCTGGCAATGAGCATCAAGTTATCGGTGCCTAAAGACTCCGAGAAAAAAGACGGGATAGAAGGGCCAATCAAACCGCCCACACTGGCACCGGCGGCAATAATGCTAAAGAGCCTGCCAGCCTGTTCTTTCGAGAACAGGTCTGACATAAAACTCCAAAACACCGAAATATGAAAAAGACTAAACACGCTTACCCAGAGATAGAACGCCTTGTCTATGAGTGTTCGATCAACAAAGGCCGACGAGGACACATAGAAAACGGCAAACGTGAGGGCAAAGAAGCCGTACATGGCCGGCACCAGAAGCTGGAAACGAAACCGCGAAACGGCCACGCCGTAGAGTGCAACCACGGCAGTACTGACAAAGAAGTTAAGCGTCCACAACCAACTGACCTCGGCGTCTGACCAATCACTGGCCATGGCGTCGCGTACCGGACGGAGGATGTAGTAGGCCGACATCAATAGCACCACAAAAAGAAACGAACTCAAGGTCGCGTTGACCTCGTGCGCCTCTATCTTCGACGCTTTTTTTAGAAACCGGCTAATGGAGTTATTGCTGCTCTTAGACACAGATCATCCTTTATTGAATTTGGCAATTTGCACTTCAGTTCCCTCGTTTACGGCGGTGTTCGTGCTGATGCCCTGGGACCGTTGTGGCCGTGGTAGGTATTATTAGTATGTATATCGAACATGTATATAGCGAAGAACGCTTTATACTATTGCCATAAAGACAATAATGGCAGCTGATGCTTCTCTTGATGACTAGCTCATACGGTATCCAGGCTCTACTGCGTGGGGTAAAAATGACTGATTTGAGCTTACGCATACCTCTGAGTAATCCATTACTAAATTGCGCGCGCAGACTGAAGACATTGAAGGAACTAATGCCATATAAGCTGATCTGCAAATGCTGGACAAGTGGACCTCAAGGATCCATATTCAATCCGGCCCATCAAATGCCGGGACTAAACAAATAGATCGTGCCGGACTGGTCACAAAAACCGAAAAATAATTCCGGTATACAGGCATTGCAGTAACATCTGTGTCCTTAAGGGAGAGCGGGCAAAACATGGAAGATGTATGGGACCAGGTAGAGCACTGTTACACCGAAAGCAACGGTACGCGAATTCACTATGTGACGCTTGGTGAAGGAGAACCGGTTGTCTTCGTACACGGTTTTCCTGATTTCTGGTATTCGTGGCGTCATCAAATGGCGACGCTTGCGCCCCACTTCAAAGTCATCGCCATCGACATGCGAGCCTATAACCTGAGCGACAAGCCAGACGGGATTGACAACTACAAAATGGAACACCTGTTGGGTGACATCCGGGCGGTGATCAGGGACGTGGAAGAAGAGAAAGTGACACTCGTCGGCCACGACTGGGGCGGCGCAATCTCCTGGCATTTTGCAATGCGTCATCAAGAGCAGGTCGAGCGACTCATCATTATGAACTTGACACACCCAAAAGGTTATTCCGCAGTAGTCGCTAATCCCACACCCCAGCAGAAGGCCAATTTGCAATACGCACGCGACTTTGCGTCCTCGTCGCCCAGGGGAGAGCCAGTACCCGAATGGGTTCTCGCCAGAGACGTGCAAGAGGGTAACGGCCTGGTCGAGGAACGATATCGCGAAGCTTTGTCGCGGTCATACTGGGACGGCATGATGAACTACTACCGTGCCAACTACGTTGAAATGCTTGCAGAAGTCGACCCGGATACGATAACGGACATTACTTGTCCGGTACTCCAGTTTCACGGTCTCAAGGATATAGCCGTTGACGCGGACGGGCTCAAGGATACGTGGAGCCTGGTGACCCAGGATTACAGTCTTGTGACGACGCCGGCCGCAGGTCACTTTGTTCAGCGGGAAGCCAAAGACCTTGTTTCCCTGACAATGAAGTCATGGCTTCTTGCCCGCCCCCGGCACAGCGCAGGGTGACGGATTGTTCAGTGAAACGAAACCTGGCGTTCATCAGCCCCAGACGCCAACAACCGATGTTAGGCAGGGACCTGCTTTCATGCTGGTGCAGCTGATCAGTCAGCGTGTAGGCGGTTGTCTGGAGCGCGCAGTTGCTGGCCTTTGTGCGTTGGTGGGAAGGGGGCGGGCCCCCGCCTCGAATCTCTTCGGACACACCAATCATTTTGCATCCGCTGGTCCAGAGCTGTATGGATAACAAGGACTTGTTGGAAGCCATCAATCAGGTAATGCCCTATGGCAAGTACAAGGGACGCCAGCTGCTTGATCTTCCTGAGCCGTATCTGGTGTGGTACCACAGCAAGGGCTTTCCTCAGGGTAAATTAGGCGCGCAATTGGCCCTAATCTATGAAGTTAAGCTCAACGGACTCGAGGGGATGTTACGGCGCTTCCAGCGGTAATCGACGTACAAATGGAACTCGCTCTACCAGGGAATCTCCTCACCGTTATAATTGAAAAACTTTCCTGTTTTATCGATGGTCAAGCTGTCAATGACGGTCAACATTCCCGTAATGCTTTCGGGAATCGTCAGAGTTGCATCTGCACCGCCCATGTCAGTTTTCACCCAGCCCGGGTGCATAACGATGCTGGTATAACCTTGCGGCGCGAGTTCCACACTGACAATCTTGTTGATCTGGTTCAGGGCCGTTTTACTGGTGCGGTAGGAGTAGAGCCCGCCAGTTGACAATTCGATACTACCCAGACGGGAAGTGATGTTGATTATTGTCTTGCCTTGCGCAGCCTGAAGATTGGGTAACAGTGCCTGGGTGACGCGCAATGGCCCCATAGCGTTGACCTGGAAAGTCCGCTCCATGGCGTCAAAATCGAGAGTTGCCAGTGACGAATCAATGCGATTAGCCATGCCCGCATTGTTAATGAGGATATCGATGGGTACGCCCTGCAGAACTTTTGCCAGGGCCTCCACACTGGACTGGCTGGCAACGTCGAGCTGTTCAACCCGGGCACCGGTAGCCTTTAACTCAGTCGCCGCTTCCGGATTTCTGGCCGTGCCAATAACCTTATAGCCTTTCTCCTGAAGCTGTTTAGCAAACTCCAGGCCGAGGCCGCGGTTGGCACCTGTCACCAGCACGGTACCTGCGTTATCGGCCTGCACAGGGGCGGCGAGAGTAAGACATACCATCAGTACTACGGAAAAAGAGACCAGCATTTTCACATTTTTATCCTCACCAGGAGACCTGGACAATATTGCCGTGCGAAATGCCGCACTCAGCCAACTTACGAGTCAGCACATTAACCTACAGGTTTTTTATTGCCAGAGCCAGCTCGAACTCATGGCGGAGTCAGTTTCTAATGATCGCACTTACAGTTACTGATATCCCGGGCGCTTATACGCCAGAAGCTCTGTCGCCGAATGTAGTTCTTACTTCCATCAACTAGCAGCTTCACGAGCGCGCCCTCAATTGATTCGGGTCGCACCAAACACGCACTTTCCCATTTAATAGGAGTGGCTTCAATCTCGCGCAACGACAACCAGGTCATCTTTACTCTACACAGTTAACGATCCGGAATACCATGATGAAGAATGGCACCCAATAGAACGGAAATATTGCCTGAATACTTGACGACAGAGCATAGTCAATTGGCATTACCCTTGTTGGTACCTACGCACCCACTGTGCTACTTTGCCATTCTTTAACTGCTCACACGGTCGCTATGAAAGTATTCGCAAAATGCGCTGCCTATGCGGCTTTACTGCTGTTACTGGTAGCGGTGGCAGCTTATGGTGTGGCTCGCAGCGGTCTTAAGACACTGGACCAGGATGCGCGAAATGCATTGGGCGGGTTGTACCTGCAAACTGATAACGGCATGCTGTCTTATACACGACAAGGTGCCGTTCACGAAGAAACGATAATTCTGGTGCACGGGTTTAGCACTCCCAAGTTCGTTTGGGAGCAGGTCATACCACACTTGCTTGAGGCCGGTTACCAGGTCATTACCTACGATCACTTCGGCCGCGGCTTTTCCGATC
>JBALVO010000150.1:0-8366 GCA_036961445.1 Halioglobus sp. | reverse complement strand
TGGAGGCTGCTGAAAAGTTAGGCGTACCCGTGGCCAGGGTTTTTAAAACTTTAGTTGTGAGCCTCGACAACAAAGAGCTAGCTGTTGGGGTAATACCTGTTTCATCTATGCTAAGTATGAAACTTATGGCAAAGGCTGCTGGTGCAAAGAAAGCCACTATGGCTGCTCAATCCGAGGTGGAACGTTCGACTGGATATGTGCTGGGAGGCGTAAGCCCACTGGGTCAAAAGAAGCGACTTAGAACGATCATTGATTCTTCGGCTAGAAGTCATCCCACGGTATACGTCAGTGCTGGCCGCAGGGGGCTAGAAATTGAATTGAGCCCTGATGATCTAGAAAGCTTGGTCAACGGAGTGCTTGCCGAAATATGCCAGTAGGTTCACTTCGAACAATCACAAGCAAGCGACGCCAAAAAACGTCGCGCCTGCATAAGCGTTACTGAGCTTGCGTTAATGGCACCTTGCAGACCCCTGACTAGTGAAAACCGGCTTACCAAAAAGGGGTGCTTTGAAGTGAAAGCGGACTCTTTCCAGTCACCAGGCCAAATCTGCTCTGATGGACACTTTCGCTTGTTAGCAGCCATTTCCTGAGTAGCGTCTATCTTAATGTTTAGCGCAGTGTCGCTCTTCAAATGGCTGGCAGGGCATAACCGTCGACCTGTACGCGCTATCGTTGATGTGCTCTGCAACTGGCAGTATCAACAAAGCGATACGTCTTGCCTCCCATGGGTTAGCGAGTACCGCTCTGGAAACATCGATTTTGGTGGCTAGGTGTGCATTCATGGTTATCCCTCCCTGTTTGTATGGTTCCCATATTAGGGAAGGTTTGTCCCGCTGAAGATGGCTCAGGGCGACGATTTCATGGCCCTGGGCGCCATTGCTGCTGAATACGTGAGGGGGTTGTGCGGTTAACGTCGGCTTCGCCTATAAGCAGACAGCGCCAGAATACCGTGTATCCTTGTCGCAGGTTTAATAGCAGAGAAAATGAAATGAATTGGGAGATTGGAGCAGCAGTTGCAGAGATAGTGGGCGCCGTAGCCGTCGTTATATCCCTCATATATTTGGCTTTACAGATTCGAGCACAGACCAACCAGTCCAGGCTTGCAGCGCAGCATGAAGTCTCTAACGGGATTCGCGAGGTGTCTCTGCTATTCGCTACTGAAGATATTTCTGATATTTTTGTCCGTGGAAACAAGGATTTTGATTCTATGTCAGACGCGGAGCTGGTTCGCCTAATCGTTGCAATCACCAATTTGTTTCGCGTTTGGGAAGAGGCATTTGCGGAGGCAAGGGATGGCCATCTTGAGGCAGCGAATTGGGATGCGTTGTCTGGGGATTACTCTCAATTAATGGGTGCACCTTCATTCACTCGTGTTTGGGAGTTGCGCAAGCAGAATTACTACCCGGAATTTCAGATCTATGTGGATAGTCTGGAATCGCGAGAATACATCGTTCGGTAATAGTTGTCGTGAGCTGCGTAAGGTAGTCGGAAGCGGAATGACTGCAGTGGGTGCCCAAGAGATGAAGCCCTGCCGAAATTCCCAGAAAGAAGCTACACTGATCTACAGGCAGACAGTCCCATCAGATGTGGAATGTCAGAGAAAACGCAGGATCCTCTGATTTTTGTAAGGTGAAGTGAAATGAAAGTAGACAAGATAATAACAGCACCTTTAGTTGTGGTGATGGCGATAGGGCTGGTGTTGTCCTTACCGTTGAATGCAGAGCAATTCGATCTGCAAAAGGCCGATGTGCATGACCGCATGCTCTATCATCGTGCCATCGATGCTGCGGTATGGGCAATGCCGCTGATGAATTATAAGTTCTACCGTGATGCTCTTGCTGAAGCGGGTGTAGGTCCAAATGATGTCGGCTACTTCTCCAAATTACAGGACTGGAGATTCCAAACAGCAACTCCCAACAATACGACGCCGTACATCTTGACCTATTGGAACGTCAGGGATGGACCGATCGTGGTCGAGATACCACCTTCTACCGAGGATGTGGGTATCTTCGGGACGTTGATGGATGCCTGGCAGCGCCCGATCGATGACGTTGGTGCACTCGGCCGCGACAGGGGCCGAGGTGCGACATACCTGTTGGTCCCCCCCGGCTACAATGGCCCACTCCTACCAAAGGCACTCGTGTACGAGCAGCGAACCTATGATGGCTGGATTGTCCTGCGTCCGATCATCAAGGGTGCTACAGCAGAGAACCTGGCAAAAGCCGTAGCATTTGTGAAACAGATGAAAATCTATCCGCTGGCGAAAGCCGACAACCCACCGACGATGAAGTTTGTCGACCTCTACGGCAAGCTGCTCGAAATGACACCGGTACTCGACGGCAACATCTATCATGAAATTCACGAGATGCTCGAAGAGGAACTCGTTGAGGGACAGAATCTTGCCATGATGGGGCTGCTTGCGCGTATTGGCATACGCATGGGTGAGCCGTACAAACCTGATGAAAAAATGCAGGCCATCTTTGACCAGGCCGGCCCAGAGGCACTGCAGTACATGCTTGAGCAGTATCACCGGGTTCTGAATCCATGGTTCTACGAAGGTAAAAAGTGGAGCTCCCTGACTCCTGCTGGAGATATTGAGACGGACTGGACCTATGAGTTCCCATCCTATTTCGACTACCACGCGCGCGGCGCTCTGTATTACGCCATTATCACTGGCGTGAAAAATTATGGAAGCGCCACCTTCTACCTGGATCTCGCGGAGACTCCGGATGGTCAGTGGCTGGATGGAAGCAAGACCTACAAACTGGTAATGCCGCCCAATGTACCCGTCCGCAATTTCTGGGCTATCACGACTTACGATCTAGAGACGGCTTCCTACATTCGCAACGTCGACAAGAGCAGTGTCGATAATACTCAGGAGCAGCTGCAGAAGAACAACGATGGGTCAGTGGACATCTATTTTGGCCCGAAGGCACCTGAAGGCAAAGAAAGCAACTGGCTACCCACTAACCCGAAGCGGCGCTTCTTCCTGTTGGCCCGCTTCTATGGTCCTGAGCCGGCTTTGTTTGATCACAGTTTCGAACTCAACGACATTGAGTTGGTGGAGTAATGCAAGGCACATCAGCTAACAAACGATTGCAGCAGACGGGGTCGGTACGCTGCTGAATGGTATTGCTAAGGGCCCCTCATGGCAGACGACTGTCACCTAATAGATGGGTTAGATAAATCGTCGCGGGCAAAATTTTTTGCTGCAAATGGATGTTGGAAGATAGCGTGCTCACTGAAGAAGTGAAGGAAGAAAGCGATGACAATGATAAAGATGGTTTTCTGTGTTCGTAAGCGTGAAACAGTGTCTGATGAGGATTTTTACGACTATTGGTTAAACAAACATGGACCGCTGGTTAGGTCATATGCCACCGCGCTGCGAATCCGCCGTTATGTCCAGAGTCATACCAAACATAATGAGTTTGGAGAGATGGTCGTCGCTCAAAGAGGTATGAAAATGCCCGGATTTGAAGGTATTGCAGAAGTCTGGTGGGATAGCTATGAGGATATTGTTGAAGCGCTGGAGACGCAGGAGGGGCAGACCGCGAGTACAGCCTTGGCTGAAGACGAAGCACGGTTTATCGATATGGAAGCTTCGACGATATTTTTCACCGAAGAGCACATCGTGATTAATTCCTGATTGAATCACACCGCGGCCCGCGAAGCTGGCTGATGACTTAAACTGCGTGATGGCATCTCGAGAGAGTCTTATTGTGCCAGGACGACGAATAGCTGTGAATATCAATTTCAGGTAGTGCAAGTAAGGCAGGTAATATGTGTTCTGGCGTGTCAGTGGATATTGCTGTCAGCTTGGGCGTTACAGTATTTTTGTCAGGAAAATGCTGTTTGGGTCTTCGATATACTCAGCAAATGGTGCACATTCCTGAAAGCCAAAACGCAGATACAAGTTGCGCGCTGGTAAAAAAACGTCCATCGAGCCAGTCTCAAGGCTCAGTCTCTTGTAGTTTCGATTCTTCGCCTCGTTCAATATATGTTTGAGAATACTCGCCGCTACTCCCTTGCGTAAATGCGACAGAGCCGTGCGCATCGACTTTATCTCACCGTGTTCAGAATCCAGTTCCTTCAGGGCCGCGCAACCCAGCAATTCAGTATCGTCCCACGCGCTCCAGAAGGTTATTGCCGGTTTACGCAGTTCCTCAAGATCCAGTGCATGCACACTCTCGGGAGGCGAATGGTGTGCCATGCCCAGCAAATGTTCTTGCAGTAGCTCAGCGATTTTTAAACCTGTTAAATCGTCCAGTTTAACTTCCATCTTCGAGCCTAGGTTTTGCCTGATCGTTCAGGCGACGACAGGTTCTCATTCCTTTTTTCAGCCACCGCCTTGTGAGCATAGCCAGGCGATCCTTTGGGCGGATAGTCTAATGTGTTCTCAATATTTTTTGCCAGTGGCTCCGGGGTAAGAGGGTAGGGCAATTCATCGGCTTCCCGCCAGGCCTGCACCTCTTGTTCAACTGCTGCTATGGTGTCTGTATCCAGATCGCTATCCTTGCCCATGTAGACGGTGGTGGAGGGGTGGGCAATTCTAGTGCCCGATTCTTCAATAAGGTCGGCGAAGCGCAGGAATAGATCTTCTCGCACGGCATGGAACTCGTTCCATTCCGTTGTCAGTACGTAAACGCGGACTGCAATATCCAGTGAAGACGTACCGAAGCCCGCGAAACGAATACGCAATGTGTCGGATTGTATTAGCGGATGGGCGAAGCAGGTTTGGCGCATCTTGGCCATGAGGTGGCGCAATTGGTCTGGTGTAGTTTCGTACCGTAGGCCGATGACGGTATTAATCAAAATCGTGTCGCACATGGCCCAGTTGGTGATCTGCATATCAGCGAACGCAGAATTGGGTATAGTGATCATTGTCCGGTCAGGGGCTCGAATCCGGGTAGAACGCAGTCCGATCCGTTGAATCACGCCTTTATTGGCACCAAAGGAGCAAAAGTCTCCAACCTGCACAGGTCTGTCTGCATACAAAACAATGCCGCCAATCATATTTTCCAATGTCGGGCGGATAGCCAGAGCAACCGCAAGGCCACCGACCCCTAATCCCGCCACCAGCGGAATTAGATCGAGACCCAATTGTCGTACGCCATTAACCAGGATGACGGCGCCCACCACAAAGCCTATAGCGCGCGTAGACACTCGCAGCAGGCTGGAATCGAAGTCCTCTTTATCGCGCTTGCTGTAATACACCACGGTGTCGGCAATGGCGGAGCTCGTGCGGAAGGCCGTTGCTGCTGCAAACGCATAGAGCAGAAAGCCACCGACCAATAGTACAGCTCCATTCACCGCACCCGTAATGTTCACATCACTGTCGAGAAAGTTGGTAGCCCACAGGGCAACGGTCGCATTAGCGACGGGTTGAAGTACGTTAGTCCAGGCAGACCAAGGTGTGCGTACATGCCTGTACAACCATCGGCCGACAGTATGAATGGCAAAAAACGCGATGATTACGCCAAACACTGTCACCACAATGCCAACCCATTGCCACGCTGTCTGCCCGGCGTAGATTGTATTGGCACTGGCAGGTAACCGTTTTAGTACGGGCCAAATTGGAGAGGCTGCTGGCACGAATCGACCGGGTGTTGATATGTAGTATTCATAAAATTGTGGCGAGGTTTCGGGGGAATCATATTGGTCTGTAAACCTGTTCTCGTCGGGATCCTTGGTATTCGCGCCACGGTAGGGAAGGTCCCGAACCTTGCTATAGGATTTTTCTGCATTCACTACTGTAGCTATACTGAAGCGAAACTCGCCAGCAGATGGCCCCTCGGTCAACTCTACCACCTCTAGATTCGTGTTGGGCAGGCGCCAGCGAATCGGCGATTTCCCCTGTTCACGCAAAGTTTTAATGAGCAGGGCACTCGGTATAGAATCCAGAGGAGGTAACGGGGCGCGGTCGAGAATTTCTTTTAAAAGCAGCGTGACTTCAATCCCCTTGTCATTCCGAGATGCTATGGGGGTACTGCCAAGGTCCAGTGTTTCCATTGCCCGATTAAAATGCGAGCGGGCTTGCCTATCTGCATCTTTAGCCTGGTCAGTGGTCATGGGTGGACGCGAATTCTTCGCATTCATTACTATTTCATAGGCACTATTGATGTGCCCCAAAAAGGATTGGATGAGCTCGCGCGGGCTGGCTGCATTGAGAGGGGTCAGGCGTGATCGGATGCGTGACGCGATGTTGCCGTCATTCCTCGTGTAAGCGGTTATTATTTTATAAAAACCTTTAGTAGCACCGGGCTGATATGGCACGGTTTTAACTTGTTGGAAATATCGGTGCAGATTTGCCACTGACTCAGCAGAGAAGACATAATTGCCAGCGTGCTCGCCTTCCCTCACTCGGGTAATGGCGATACGTGTCCCCGGGATAATCCACTGGGGTAATACCGTTGTCGCAATCGTCTCGTCGCCCGGAATATCTTGCACAGCCGGTAATTTAATTCGATCCAGAATCTCCTTGAGGTAAACCATGCGCAGTGTTTGCACATTCATCAGGTGACTGTTGGGCGTCGCGCTGAAATCCAGCGTATCTTGTAAGCGGTAGCGATAAGCGGATAAACCTTTGGTGTGTCCGGCGTTGATGGCCTCAAAAACTGCGGTCGTATTGGCGAGAAAACTCTGGAGGGTATCACGAGGGCTGCTGATGTCAGCCGGTTGCAGAGGAAAAGCGTCCGATTCAGCGTTGGCAGACCAACTTGACGGTATGGTGCAACAAGCAAGTAGGGCAAGCGCGGATAAAGCGCCTTTTGCTACTCTTCCGAGACTTTCCCAGCGACTCTTTTTGATCACGATTTCCCCTCTTGGTAATCGACTATCTGTTGATGCTTTTATTATCGTGGAGTACATCAAGCACGATACCCAACAATTAGAGTATGCGAAAGAATACGTTTTGTCTCAACCTGGATAACGCGATAAGTGATTATAATAGTATCGTCTTGTTTGTCCTGTCACGCTGGGTAGACCGTCAGGCAGATCGGTATTGCTGCAATCAGCTGTTAATAGGGATGTCGTTGGAAATAATCCCTTGCAGCTGCCATCACGTTTTTTGATAGCATCAAGGTCGCTACCATGGTCGGTATTGCCATCAGGCCATATGCGCCTGAGATCAGGTTGAACACAACATCGATACTTACCGTTGCCCCGAACACAACAGTTGCCAGGAAAAACCAGCGGTAATGGTGCTGAACTTCTGCGCCGAATAAAAAGCCGAAACACTTGGCCCCGTAGTACCACATGGTGAACATGGTGGTAAAACTCAGTATTAGCGCGACGATGAAAAGCAGGACGATGCCGGTGAGGCCCATATCGGCTCGAAAGGCGTTCGCCGTGAGTGTTATACCGGAAAGGTCCCCGGGATTTTGCCAGTTACCGGCAATAAGAATGACCACGGCCGTGCAGGTGCACACAATCAGGGTGTCAGCCACTGGGCCAAGCATGGCCACCAGGCCCTCGCGGATGGGTTCGTTGGTTTGCGCGGCGCTGTGGGCCATTACTTCAGTGCCCACACCTGCCTCATTGGAGAACGCGCCCCGGCTTATTCCGATAAGCATTACGCCCAGGAATCCGCCACCCAGCGCTTTGGGGTTGAAGGCATCGGTGACGATGCCTTGCAGGATGCCAGGGACCTTGTCGATATGGGCGGCTAGCATATACATTGTCATACCTAGATAAATGAATACCATGGCAGGCAATACCGTTACCGCTACATTGGCAACACGTTTAAGCCCGCCAAAGATAACTGCGCCCACTATAAGGGTCATGACGCAACCAATCGCCAGGTTACAGGTAAACGGGTCAGCTTCCGGAAACATATTCTGCCTTATCAGGGCGGTTAACTGGTTTGCCTGGAACATGGGTAATGTGCCGACAAGCCCGGCTGCCGAGAACAGGATAGCCAGTGGATAAAAGTGCTTCGGCAGGGCTTCGCGAATGATATACATCGGGCCGCCTTGCAGGCGGCCCAGACTATCTTCACCGCGGTACATAATGCCCAGCGAGCAGGTAAAAAACTTGGTCGCTATACCAACCAGGGCTGACATCCACATCCAGAAAATGGCGCCGGGACCGCCCGCGACGATGGCCAGTGCCACTCCGGATATATTGCCCAGCCCCATTGTGCCTGAAAGTGCTGCCGCCAGGGCCTGTGCATGGCTTAACTCCCCAGGTTGATCGGCTGTTTTATGCCTTCCGAGCATCAGCCCAACAGCGTGACCGAAATGGCGATAGGGCAATAACCGCGAGTAGCCGGCAAAGAACAGGCCGCCGCCCAGCAGCAGGATAATCAGCGGGGTCCCCCATACATAGTTGGCAAAAGCTACCGAAAGCCGTTCAATTTCTTCCATGGG
>JBALVO010000149.1:0-8503 GCA_036961445.1 Halioglobus sp. | reverse complement strand
TTAAACGACAACCAGTGCACAAAACGCATGGCATAGATCTTGCCAGTCGACTTCACAAGGCTCTTTTCAATACCGCGAACAACAATCTCGGTTCCATCACCAGTCCAAGCCTGCATATCGAGCGGCCCCATATCAATCGCTTGCGAAAGCTCGCTCAGGTACTGCACAAGACCTGCTCTGCCTTCGTAACGACCACCAAACGGGATATGTCCCGGCAGATAGTTTTCCAGCAGGAAGTCATCGGCCAGATATCGCTTAGCCGCAGCTACCGGATCTGTCAGCACATCACTATAGAAAGCCTTTGTAGTTGCAATCATATTACTCACCTGCGTTCTCCTTTTAGCCTGGCAGCGGTGCCATCAGTGTCTTTCCAAAGCCTTCTTCGTAGGGCGAAAAGGCTCGCTCGGTGATCTTCACGTATTGAAATTTCCAGCCTTCTGCAGTGCGAACATAAGTGTCTGCATAAGAGGCGAAAAACCAGTAGGCGGAAGTTGTACCTTTCATCACCATGGGTTGCGTCAAGTACCAACTGCCCACCGCTGTGTCACCATCAATTTCAACAATAGGGTTGGACAAGCCGTGAACAGCAAAGCCAACGATTGATGACGCCGCGGCAAAAAAATCATAAATACCCTGACGGGTTTCAGCGAAGCCCATCATGCCTCCATCCCACACGGCATCTTCAGTAAACAGTGCGGCAATCGCCGCCGGGTCATAGTCATTGTCACAGGCAGCTGCGTAGCGGGCCTTTAACTGTTTTATCTGTTCAATATCCACAAGCCATTGCACCTGCGCTGTCAGTTCTGTCAATTCATGCGACATGTCTTTCTCCCTCTTTGTGATTGCGCGTCTGTTGCTTGGCAACATCGCTCGCGAAGCGCTGTGTCAGCGCAGGCGGGAATACCTGATCCAGCGGCACACTGCCGAGGAAGGCACCAATAAATGCCGATGTTGCCAGCGGATCATTCACCACTGCGGGCAAGATCGCCTTCACTTCCGGCGCCAGGGGCTGCAGCATCGCAAGATGCACGGTGTAGTCAAACATAGGCTTTAGCAGGGTAAACTGACGGTCATCGTAGCGCTTTGCTGCATCGCTTACCGACTGCTCGCCCTGAAATGCACGACATAGCTCCTCCGCCAGAATGTCGGCATGGGTAAATGCGTTGGTAATACCCTGCGCGGTTATCGGGTCACGATGAAGCGCCGCATCTCCCACTAGAGCCCAGCCCTCACCATGTGCGCGTCGAAAGAAGTTCGGCAACAGATGGGTTCCCGTGATACGCGTTTCCCTGGTCGCCCCGTTTACTCTGGCTTCGAGTTCCGGTACCAGCTGCAGACTCTTGTCAAACGCTGCGTGCACATCGCTGCGAACTTCTTCAGCCATTTCGTTTGGCCAAAACAAAAATACCATGTCGAGATCATCACTGGTTGGGAAGGTGATATAGAAACGCCGCTCATCACTCAGGATATGCAAATCAGCGTGATCATTCGATGTGCGCACTCCAGAATAGTAGGCGTAATGACCACAGGTATGAGTCCCGGCTTCTACGTACTTCTCAGCTTTTACCTGATTCGCGACAATGGAATTGGCACCGTCGGCACCAATAACAATCCTGGCGTACTCTTTAACATCATTGCCACCAGAGGAGCCGCGGATACCGCAAACCTTACCGGCGTCAAATAGAAGTTCCTTCACAATGAAACGATCACGAACTTCAGCACCCGCTTCGGCGGCCGCCTCAACCAGAATCCTGTCCAGATACACTCGCCTTGGCGTGACATCAAATCCCACATTTCCACACGGTGGTGCAGAACCGTTCAGCGTGATGCCATCGATATTAAATGATTGTGTAAGGATTTTCGGTGTGCCGATACGCGTGATTGCATCCAGTAAACCCCACTTGTCTAACAATGCCGCACCGGTTCGTTTAACGTAATGTGTGGACATCATATCGCTGCCAATCGCCATTCGATCGACCAGTAGAACTTTGTGGCCGGCCCGGGCTAGCAACATAGCAAGGGGGGCTCCACCACAGCGCGCGCCAACGATAATTGCGTCGTATTGATTCATAACTAGTCTCCCTGAGAATGAGTTATGCCCAGCAATGTCGATTGCAGGACAGGTTCTATGAGTTGATCCAGGTCTTGACCAAGATCGAGTTGATTCGCTACTGCCAGCGCAACGAGACCGTGTGCACTAATCCAGAACAAGTGCGCCATCTGGTTGGCATTCCCTGTTTGACCACCTTCTTTGAGCATATCCTTAGCAATCGCCTCCGCTTCTGCAAAGGCGCGCCGTCTGCTCTCAAAAACAAGCGGAGTTTCTTCGAAGTCTCGTTGATCAAGTTCATACATCAGGCTGTACAATTCTGGTTTTTCAAGACCAAAGCTGATGTAGCCAATTATCCCTTCACGGGCTGCCTCTAGTCCTGACGCTGCATTGTTGCGCACGGTGTTGAGCTGCTCACGGAGCTGCTGGAAGCCCTCCGCTCTAATTGCTGCGAGCAGTGCATCCTTGTTGTCGAAATAGCGATATAGCGCGGTAGCGCTAAGTTCCATTTCACGAGCAATCGCACGCAATGAAACACTGCGGTAGCCCTCTTGGCTAAATAGCTTTAATGCGGTTTCGCGAATACTTGTTTCGATCTCTAGCTTCTGTTCTTGCGAATAGGCTGGGCGTGCCATAGAGTAACTCCCCGTTAAGTTAACGATGTTACTTTAACACTGTTATTTTAACGATGTCAACTCTCCGCGTAGATTTCTTCCTGGACGGCGTCTCTATGTATCGCGACAATCGACCACGATGGTTGCAACACGTTCATCCCCCGATTTTATCAATATCGGCTACGCAACTCGGCGCTCCCAACTGGATCCCGGGCGGTGTTGGGCAGCACTGGTGGTCCTTTGCTGGTGAGGATTCAAAAAAATAGACACTTCTCTTGGGAGAGTAAAAGTTGATCGGCCCGATGTGAGCCTGACAGACTTTCAGTACATCATTCGCTACAGGTACTCCGCACTCACCAACATTGGTGCGGCGCCCAATGTACAGTACAACTGGGAAACTGATGAGCCGAGTTTACCCATCGGTATGGGCTTTGACACGATGGGTAAAATCGGGCAATTGGCATTTAAATTTAGTGCTGAGATTCACTATTACGCGGTACAAGACGATGACTTTGGCCCTGAGTGGCGACTGCGCCTCTACTTTGTACCCGTATTACCAGCGCCCGGTTGGTCCAAAAGAGCTATCTTCTGAGCGTGTAGGTGGCGCATTGCCAACTCACCAATCTGAGCTCTGTCCTGATTTCCTGCGCGGCTTCCGTGACGCGTTCGCGGAGCTTCTTGTACTGCTCTCTTTGGGACAGCATAGACCAGACCCTGTAGTATCACTATTTCGATAACTATACCCTGAAAATGGAACAGCCAAGAGATGACAACGTTAGTAGTTGGAGCCAGTGGTGCAACAGGGCAACTGCTCGTGCAACAACTGCTCGACCGTGGAGAGCAGGTAAGAATAATTGTGCGATCCACACAAAACCTACCTGATGAGATTACAAATCACGATAATCTGACCCTTATTCAAGCTAGTATCGTAGATCTTAGCGATAGCGAACTAGTGCAATATGTCAGTGGTTGTAGCGCTGTGGCCTCCTGTTTAGGCCACACCTTAAGCTTCAAGGGTATATTGGGACCTCCGTACAGGCTCGTTACAGATACGACTCAACGGTTGTGTCGTGCAGTGAAGACAGTCGGAGGAAATGAGCCAGTTAAATTCGTGCTTATGAATACCACTGGAAACAGCAACCGCGATCTGGAGGAGAAAATATCCTTTGGGCAAAAGTGTGTAATCGTGCTTCTTCGTCTGTTGCTGCCACCCCATGCAGACAACGAGAACGCTGCGGACTATTTGCGTACCCGGATCGGCCAGAACGATGGGGCTATTGAATGGGCTGTTGTACGCCCCGACACCTTGGTCAATGAGTCGGAGAAAAGTGAGTTTGTCGTGCATTGTTCGCCCATTAGAAGCGCAATTTTCGACACAGGATTGACCAGTCGGATCAACGTAGCTTGTTTCATGGCTGATCTTATCTGTGACGATAGGACGTGGACACAGTGGAAGGGCATGATGCCGGTAATATACAACCGAGATGTTTAGGTGATCTCTCCGACGATGCTCTTGCCAGAAAGCTCTAGCAGCGGCAGCAGTCTTGAGTCTGTTAATGCTGCTGTTCTATGCCCAATACCAGACAGATAATCCTCATTGGAGGCAAAATTAAAAAAGTCAGCCATCGAATTCTGTCGAATGAGCATCACCACGTCCCACCTCTCGTTCTGGGGGCCGACAAAGAACTTCCCGCCTCCTCCAAGAAACTGTATATCACCACCAGTGTCGTGCAGGAAAGGGAGCGTGTGATCGATGTATTTTTGAAATGCCTCCCGCCCGGATGTTTCACTTCCAGGCTTTAGTGCGGGGCTGGCGGAATAATCTGCGACGTCCCGAAAACAAAGGAGATTCAGCATAGTAACCGCGCCAGATATACCTCTTGAGAAAAATTCAACAGCTGATTCCTCAGTTGCCTCCAGAAACACTTCTTTCATTTTACTATCTCTCTTCCGCGATGATTGCAGCTGACTCTTTTGAGCCTCAGCCTGGCAGGGTCTTTTTTTAAGTTTGTAATATCTTTTAGAGAAGTCTTGCAGACAGCTCAACCATTTTTTCCAGTTGATTTTCGCTTAAGCTCCCGGTCAGACTACTCGCACAATGCTCGAAACTGACACTAGCTTCCCCATAGAGTCGCTGGCCAGTTTTTGAGAGTTTGACCAGGCTCTGCCGTGCGTCCCTGGGGTTTGCTTCCTTTTCCACAATGCCAATTTTCTCCATCGGGCTAATCAGACGCGTTATGCCAGAGGCAGTGATACCTACATGCTCCGCCAATTCAATTCTGCGCATCGTCTTGAGAGGTGAATTACTCAGGTGATGCATAATTACATACTCTGTGAAGCTTATGCCGTGGGCGCTTAGCTGACCATCGACTCGCTTTGCCAATTTGGATGCCAACAATGAATTTTGGATCACAAAGGTTGAACTAATCGGGAGATTCGACATAATAATATCTTAATAGTTACTTGAGTAATCAAGTATATAGAAAGTAAATTACAGATACAACAGGAAGTGCCATGAGAGAAGTACGTATAGGAAAATAGCTAGTTCAGGGTAGGACAAGATAAGCCCAAACCCCCATCCCCGCAGGGCGATTCCTGCCCCACCGGCACCTACATATCCGGGGATTACTGCAAGCCATTCAAAAGTACCGTCGAAAAAAGCGATGTCATCATCCAGCGCAGCGGCAAAAGCCGCCCTACGGGTGGAGGAAGTCCAAGGGGTATTGGGTGAAGTAGCGGGATAATGGGCACTGGCAAGTTTACTTGTCATTCTCCTGGTGATGGTTTTAATCGACACCAAACTCGATACCCTGGGCCAGCGGCAGTTGTTTGGAATAGTTCACGGTGACCGTTTGGCGGCGCATATACGCTCTCCAGGCATCCGAGCCTGATTCACGGCCGCCACCGGTTTCCTTTTCCCCACCAAAGGCGCCGCCGATCTCCGCACCACTGGGGCCGATATTGACGTTGGCCATACCGCAGTCGCTACCGGCCGCCGACAGGAAGGTCTCCGCTTCCAGCAGGTCGCGGGTAAATATGCAGGAAGACAGGCCCTGCGGCACATCATTCTGCAAGAAGATCGCCTCAGCCAGGTCATCATAGGGTATGACGTAAAGCACGGGGGCGAACGTCTCGGTGCGCACACAGTCGATTTGCTGTTCCAGTTCCACCAGCGCCGGTTGTACGTAGAAACCCCCGGGGCAGTGTTCCAGCAGGACCTGCTCGCCACCGTGTACCGGTACACCCTGGGCGCGCAAATTATCGAGCAACTCCTGCATCGCAGTGAAGGCCGCCGCATCAATCAATGGTCCTACCAATACACCGTCATCCAGTGGATTGCCGATGCTGATCTGTGTGTAAGCCTTGCGCAGTCGCTGCAGTAGCGTTGCCTGAATATCCCGGTGCACGATCAGTCGACGCAGGCTGGTGCAACGCTGGCCACAGGTGCCCACCGCAGAGAACAGTATGGCGCGCACGGTCATATCAATGTCGGCGGAGGGCGTCACGATCATGGCATTGTTACCGCCCAGTTCCAGCAGGCAACGGCCGAAGCGGCCCGCTACTGCGGGACCCACCCGGCGTCCCATGCGAGTCGATCCGGTGGCGCTAACCAGCGCGACAGCAGGATTGGCCACCAATTGCTCACCGATGGTAGCGTCGCCGATAGCCAGCTGCATCAGCCCGGCTGGTGCGTCACCGAAGCGCTGGGCGGCGCGCTCAAACAAGGCGGCACAAGCCAGTGCCGTCAGCGGAGTTTTCTCGGAGGGCTTCCAGATAATCGGGTCACCGCAGACACAGGCCAGGGCGCTATTCCAGGCCCAGACAGCCACTGGAAAATTAAAGGCGGAGATTACCGCCACCGGCCCCAGCGGTTGCCAGGTTTCCTGCATGCTGTGGCCCGGGCGTTCCGATGGCATGGTCACACCATAGAGTTGCCGTGACAGCCCAACCGCGAAATCACAAATGTCGATCATTTCCTGGACTTCACCCAGGCCCTCCTGCAACAGTTTGCCGCATTCCAGTGTTACCAGCTCGCCCAGGATCTGTTTGTGCGCGCGTAATTCTTCGCCGAACAACCGTACCAGTTCGCCGCGGCGCGGTGCGGGTACTACGCGCCAGGCTTGGAAGGCTTCCGCCGATAAATCAATTTTCTTTGCCAGGCTGGCGCTGGTGTCTAGTGCGGCACTCCCGAGCAGGCTGCCATCTATGGGTGAGTGCACTTTAAGCGCGCCTCGGCTGTCAGCAATACCCAGCTGTTCGAGGGCCGCACGCGCGGATTCACTGATTGTTGTGTTCATATCGCATTCCAGGGGTTGGAGATGTTAATGATCATCGGGACATTATTGATCATGTAGATAGGTGCGGCCAAAGCGGTTGTCCAGGAAGTCCTCCAGGCTGACCTGTTCCTGCCGGACAAAGCCGCGCTCTGGCAACTTTCCCGCCTGCAGCAGATCCAGCATGGCACAAATTCCAGCGGCGGTGGTGAGCTGAATGGCCGAGCGCTCCGCGCCGCCGACTTCCCGGCCGTAGACTTTGTTGACGTAAGTATCCTGTAGTCGCTGGCCGCCGCGTAAACCACTGACGGTGGCGAAGATCAGCACCATGTCCTGATAGGTGGCCGGCAGTGCATATTCAAGGATGTCCTTCAGCACATCGCGGCGCTCCACCAGGCGAAGATCGCGCAGCAGGGTTTGCATTATTTCCCAGTGTCCGGGATAACGAACAGTCTGGTAGCTGAGGTTTTTTACTTTCCCGGTCAGGGTCTCGGCCAACGAGCCGAGTCCGCCGGAGGTGTTGAAACTCTCGTACTGGATGCCCTCCAGACTGAATTCGCGCCGTTGGGTCAGCGACGGCATCGTCACCAGCTCGCCGTCGATGATGGACACGCAGGGTTCGCAGTATTCGTTGATGAGGCCGTCGGTACTCCAGGTCAGGTTGTAGGTCAGCGAATTGGTAGGGTAGCGCGGCAGGGCGCCAACCCTCAGCCGTACATTTTCCAATTCGTCGAACTTGTCACACATCGAGTGCGCCACAATGGAAATAAAGCCAGGCGCCAGTCCACACTGGGGAATAAAGGCGGTGTCCGCCCCCTCGGCCAGCGCACGCACTTGCTGGGTGCTGTGCACATCCTCGGTGAGGTCGAGGTAATGCACACCGGCTGTCCTGGCGGCACCGGCAATGGTCTCGGTCAGGTAGAATGGACAGGCACTGAGCACCGCATAGTGACCTTGCAGGGCATCGCTCAGGGCTGCACCATCGCTTACGTCCAGGCACAGCCTGGTCAGAGCCCCGGAGGTGTTGAGGCGGTCCAGGTTCGACTGTGCGGAGTCTATTGCGGTTACCGCGTAGTCACCGCTGTCCAGCAATAACTGGCAGATCATCGCGCCAATCTTGCCGCAACCGAGCAGAGCTATTTCTGTCATTTTTTCACCTGTGCAGGGCCAATTAGTATTTCTCTAATAGTAGCAAAGAATTAGCTATTGCCCCTTTAACCGGCGGATATTACCCTCGGCCGGTCGAGGCAACCAGCACCGAATCATTCAACCCAAGGTCGTGTCAGGAATCCGTTCCGGATAAGCAACGCCATAGCTTCGCAGCTTGTCAGTCACCATCTTCCTCGGCTCTTCGCCATGTGATCTGTGAAAACGTTTGAAGAATCGCTTCACGGGTGACGGTAGTGCTTATTCGGACTCTGCGCGGCGGACCCAGCGGCTGGTCTTGCTGACATCCTGGATGGGCTCGCCCGCCCCAGCCCAGCCGCCAAATCCGGTGGCAAGATGAGCGACATTGGTGAAGCCCATATCCTGCAGCGCCTTGACGGCGTATACAGAGCGACCCC
>JBALVO010000148.1:0-8565 GCA_036961445.1 Halioglobus sp. | reverse complement strand
CCAACATATCGCACATGACTTTGGTCGGGAACTGATAGGCAAACTCGTTTATAAAATTGTCGCCGTCTGCTTTATCGTAATCATCAAGCAGCTGTACCGCGAGCTCTCGAATACGAGGCTCCATCTCACGAATTCGCTTCAGGGACAGTGCACCTGAAACCAATCCTCGCACCCGGGTGTGAGCCGGTGGATCCTGCATTACAAACACTCTGGAAAGCCATGCATAGGAATGATGCGACATTACGTCGAAATCTTCGCCATAGAACAGCTGGATATTTTTGACGAAGTCGCCCTGGCCAAATTGCTTGCCGATCAGGGTTGAACGACAATCCTCGAAACGGGTAACCACCCAGAAGCCCAGGTCCGACCAGTGCACGGGGTCGTTGTCACGTAGATGAGCGTAAGCCGGGTAAGGGTCTTGCAAGAATTCTGTGTTTATTGGGTCGAAATTATATTCGGAGAAATTCATTTAGAACCTCAACTCGGCTTCGGCGGCCGACATTCAGTAGACCTAGACAGCACTGACTGACCCCGAATGAGGTCAGTCAGCTTAGGGATCAGAAGTTCAAGCGCAGGCTGGCACCGTAGGTTCTGGGTGGCAGTACTGAGCCAACACGCAGTGAATCGTAGAGTGGAGCAGTGATAATATTGTTCGAAATCACTTCCTCATCGGATAGATTGCGTCCCCAAATGCTCAGCAACCAAGCGCCATCACCGAACTCATAGTCTATGTTGGCATTGTAAAGCTGGTAGGAATCCTGATACGCATCGTCGCGATTCCATTCGGTGAAATACACCTCATCCTGATGGTACGCTTCACCGTGAACCCGGAACAAACCATTGCCCACTTCCGTTTCCCACGTTACTCCGACCTTAGCGGTGTACTCCGGAGCATTGGGTAAGGTGTTGCCACTAAGATCAGTGATAGCGAATCCATTTGCATAGTCCCCGTTCACAAAATCTTCATACTCAGCACTCAAGTAAGTACCATAAAGATCAATGCTCCAGCCTCCACCCAAGGCTGCGTTAAGTTCAAATTCGGCACCATAATTCTCTGCTTCTGCCGCATTGATTGTAGATACAACACTGCTAGCGTCGACGAACGAAATTTGCAGGTCGGTATAATCGTAATAGAAAGCTGCCAGTGAATAAGTGACTCCACCATCCGAGGAGCTTCCCTTGAAGCCCACTTCAAAAGCATCCACGGTTTCTGGATCAAGTGGAGGACTAGTGCTGCCCGTGTTGATCACACCGGACTTGAATGCCTCGGTATAAGTCGCGTACATCATTGCAGTGTCACTAGGAGAATACTGCACCGTTAAACGAGGTGTGTAATCGTCCCAGTCTTCCTTGGCATCGGTATTAACATCAAGTCCCGCCGCTTCAAAAATAAACTGGCCAGTACCGTCACGCTCCTCATAGTTGTAGCGCAGCCCGGCGATAACGGTCCACTGATCAGAGAAGTCGTAGGTAATCTCCGCAAAAACGCCATAGGCTGTGATATCGACGTCACCATCCTGCAGGTATTTTCCGGAATTAATTGCGTCACCCGTCTCGGTTCCACAGAGATCAGGCGCCAGTAGAAAACAAATATTCGTCAGCGGCACAAAGACTTTGCCGTAGAGGTCCTCCTCGAAATACATCAGACCTGCGAGAAGATTGAAGTTACTGCCATCGTAGTCAAATATAAATTCCTGACTGAAGGATTCACTTTCTTCCGTGTAGTTGTTCTGTCCAAACAGATTGACGTCGGTAGAATCCAGATCGTCGCGGAGAAATCGATTCATCTCCTGGACTGAAGTGACAGAGCGCACGCTGGTTTCTTCATTGATATCAAAATTCAGCGTTAGATTAACCATGTAACCATCACGATCATTTATCGCTTCCTGGTCAGAATTAATGTCGTAAAAATCGCCTCCCACCATTTGCACAGTCTGGCCACCCAAGATTGGCACAGCCAAAGGCACATCAAGGCTGGTGCCTTCAGAGGGACCAAAGTAATGGAAAGCGTAGTTGTTGTCGTCTTCCTCGTAATATTGCGCAGACAACGTAGCGTCAAACGCGCCGCCTGCATCATAAGTGAAGGTCGCGCGATACGCCTGCGCATCGCGGTTATCTACATCATCACCACTGAATATATTTTCACCGTAGCCATCACGTTTTTCGATTTTGGTGGCGAGGCGCATGGCTAACGCATCACCCATCGGCACATCTACCGCTCCGTCAAAACTGAATAGCCCGTAGTTACCTGCGTTTATATTCGCGTAACCCCCAAATTCATCACCCGGCTTCTGGGTGACCATGTTGATGGCACCCGCCGTCGCGCCGCGTCCATAAAGCGTGCCCTGCGGCCCGCGTAATACTTCGACCTGAGCAAGGTCAAACATTCCCATAAGTTGCGCAGCAGGACGCGGGATAATCGCGCCGTCCTGTAAGAACGCAACAGCGCCCTCGCCCCCAATATCAATACTGGTCATACCAATACCGCGCATAAATACACGAGCAAAACCAAACTGGTCACCTATCGACAGGCTTGGAATATCAACGACCAAATCACGAACATTTTCGATCCCACCCGGCCGCAGCGCATCACCACCGATCACGTTGGCAGCGCCTGCAAGATCCTGTAGCGCCACAGTCCGTTTTGTGGCGGTTACGATGATCTCCTCCAGTACATCCTGAGAATACGCTGAACCCGAAGCTGCCATTGCACTGGCCAGACCAAAGTACATTGCGGTGTGTCTAATCATGATTATTATGCCTCTTCAGTTGAGTAACTCTGTCGGTCGATTGATCGACCACTTAAATTCTAACTACCTAATGTCAACTACCCAGTTTTTCGCGTTTAAAACGAATATTGTGCGCCTCGCGATCCCAGGCATCATCAGTGACGCCCTCCTCGCGTAAAACCACTTTCATCACTTTAGACGAAGCGGTTTTTGGTAACTGTTCGAGAACTCTGAGATAACGGGGCACCATGAAGTGGGCCATGCGTTCTCCAAGGAATGTCATGAGCTCGGTCTTGTCGATGGTGGCACCTGCAACTGCTGCTACCGCGACCATCACTTCATCTTCCCCAAGCTCGCTGGGGACTGCGTAAGCGGCCGCCTCAAGCACCTGTGGAAAGGCCACGACCTCTGCTTCAACCTCGAAGGAGGAGATATTTTCGCCGCGCCTGCGTATCGCATCTTTCATGCGGTCTACAAAATAGAAGTAACCGTCCTCATCCTGACGAAAACAATCGCCAGTATGAAACCAACCGTTGCGCCAGGCCTCAGCAGTGGCATCAGGCCGCTTGTAATAACCGCTGTTCATGCCCCAGGGTCTGTCGGTACGCACCAGCATCTCGCCAATCTCGCCCAACGCCACCTCGCAATCATTTTCGTCGACCAGTCGCACCTCAACCCCAGGCCGCGCCTTACCGCAGGTTCCACGCTTGGTCGGGTTGGGTTCGGATACGATGGGTGACGATATCTCTGTCATATTGAAAATCGTGTAAACGTCGGCACCGAAACGCTCGGTGAACTCGGTGCAGGTTTCGGTCAAGGGCACCATGAACGCGACGCGCACGTCGTGATCTTTATCGTCAGTCGCAGCAGGCTGTTTGAGCAAAAACGTAGCCATTACACCTAGCAGGAAAACGACTGTTGTTTTTGTCTCCCTCACGAAAGGCCAGAAAGTCTCGGTAGTAAATGTATCCATGACCGCGATAGAACCGCCGCGAACCAGCATCACAAAAATAATGCCCATGCCGCCAATATGAAAGATTGGCATGTTGATCAGGAATCGATCTTCACCAGTTACAAAGTGCCAGGTCTCCGGCCCTGCATTAGTGAATATATGTAGATAGGACGAAAGTACGCCCTTGGAGGGGCCGGTAGTACCCGAGGTATAAATAATTGACTGTGTATCCCAAGGCTCAATAGGACGACTCAATTCTGGTAGCTCACTGGCCGAGTCAGCAATATTTGCATAGTCCACGGCTGCCAGACCAGAGGGACAGTCGCCCTCTCCGACGGTAATCACTTTGTTTATACGGGCAGTGTCGGCAGTGTTCAGTCTATCCAGCAACTGGCCATGGGCGACCAGAACTTCAGCGTCGGAGTTGTCTAGCACATGCTCAAGTACCGTACCCTTATAGGCTGTATTAAACGGAACAAATACTGCACCCAGGTAATTGATGGCGAAAAAAGTGAGGATGGCTTCCTTGCCATCGAACATCCAAACAGCGACATGATCGCCCCGCTCGACCCCCTCATCGGCCAAACCGGCCGCCAGACCCAGAACTTTTTGATGGAGCTGCGCATAGCTCCAGGATTCACCATCCTGAAAGACAGCGAATGTTTTATCCGGCTGCTGCGCCGCCCACTGCTGTAATAAATAGCGGGTGACACAAGTTTCCCGTGCTGGAACTCGATGATCAGCTGTGCTGCCAACGGCACTCATTTTGACGGCCCCAATGGTGGCCTTTCTGGCAAATTCTGCACCCCCGCAAGGACTACCGCATCGATCATGGCCATTACGTGGGCAATAATTTCAACCTCAGCCCAGCGTCCACTGGGAGAATACCAAAACGCTACCCAGGTCATCATCCCGCCAATGGTGGTAGCCGTGAGCGAGGCATTGGTGATCACGAATTCTCGCTTTTGGTGGCCTTCGCGCAGTAGATCTGCCAGTCGATGGTCGAACAAACTGCGCTGCTCGCGAATGATTCGGGCAAGCCCTGGCTCGAGATTCTTCTCTTCTCGCTCATACACGACGATGTATTCCTGATTGTCGATGATGATACGCATAACCCGATCGATCAAAAGCTTGAGGCGTTCTTCAGGGGTTTTATGATTTTGATTTGGCTCATCCATCGCCTTCAGAGACAGTTCGATGCCTGTCTTACAGATATCGAAAAGCAATTCGCTCTTGTTCTTGTAGTAGGAGTAGATGAAGGGTTTGGTGACATCGAGGCGCTGCGCGATAGCGTCAATCGTGGTGCCTTCATAACCCTTTTTGTAAAACAAGTGACAGGCTTCTTCGCGGATGCGCCGGCGCTTAAAGTCGGAAATTTCTTCCTTTAATCCGCCACTAGGCTCCTTCACATCTCGCAGTATCCCGCTAGTCATCTGCTACGCCCTACTCTGCCATCTCTAGAATCTGTCGAATGTCCGCAGCACAGGTGACAGTGCGTGGATTGGTACGCGCCCAAAAGTCCAACAGAGTGTACTCGGCGACGTGGTCAAACTGATCTTCACCGACACCAACCTCGGACAAAGATCTGGGCATACCCAGATCGCGGATAAATTGATCGACCAACTCGCTGGCGGGTGCGCTGCCATCACCCATGCAGTCGCTAATGCGTTTCTGGCGATGAGCATTGGCCGGCTCATTAAACGCCAGGACCGCAGGCGCCATGACACAGGAACAATAGCCGTGAGGCACATCACATGTGCCCCCCAATATATGACCGATTGCATGGCTCGCACCCATAGGGACTCCGCCAATAATAGGTATCATCGATTGCCAAGCTCCGATTTGCGCCCTCAAACGAGCATCCAAATCTTGTGGGTTAGCTTTAACCGCAGGCAATGCCTCGCGCAACAAACGCAGTGCACTGTCTGCCATGCCGTCACTGAAGGGATCAGACTCCAGCGAGCCCAGTGTTTCCAACGCGTGATCTAAAGATCGAACGCCGGTTGAGGTCCACAGCCACTCTGGAGTATGAAGCGTCAACGCTGGATCCAGCACGATACTGACCGGCGCCATCATAGGGTGGGTATAACCCTGTTTGTGGCCAACATTTTCATCCGTGGCCCCGGAAAGAGGGTTGAATTCGCCCCCCGATAGCGTGGTGGGGCAACAAATCACCCTTATATCCGGGCCTTCAAACTCTGGCTGGACCACAGTGCCATCGTCCAACACCGCCACGTGGTATGGCTCCAGATCATCGTGTTCCAGCAGGTTGTGCTTTAAGGCCAGGGCAATAATTTTTCCGGAATCGGTTACCGACCCACCGCCTACCGTGACTATAAGGTCCGCGGATACTGCCCGCGCTGCAGCGGCAGCAGCCAAAACTGCGGTGCGCGGCGCATGGGGGGGAATACCGTCATAAACAGCCGCCACTTTGTCGCCAAGTGATTGTTTAATAAGGGATATTTCGTCTGTTTGGGTATTCAGCGTACGGCTGACCAGGAGGAAAATACGCTGCGCCTGAAGAATCTCGGCCTCAGCCGCCAGGGCATCAGCCACACGGAGCCCCATATGGACCCGCTCAGTGGCAGTCAGCTGGAATGTTGAGATGGTCGGAATGGCCAAATGTGCCTCCCTAACTTTTTAAATTATTGTGTTAGGTCACCTTAGCAAGCAATAGTTTAATAGTAAAGATATGGTAATGTGAGTAAACAAAATATAACATGAGTACAAATTGCTAGGATAGATGCGCCCCGAATGACTATAAAAAGCGCCCCAAAAAGCTTCACCACTAGCTCCGGAATAGAACTGAAAAGCTTCTATACTAAGGACGATATTCCCGAAAGCCATCGCGATCGAGTGGACACTGAGCCCGGCGAAGCCCCCTATCACCGCGGATGGCACCCCACCGGATATAGATCCAAGCCCTGGCGGATTTTTCAGCTCAGTGGATTCGGTAAACCCGAAGACGAGAACGAGCGGATCAAATTTCTGCTGAAGAACGGCGAGACGGGCTTCATCATGGAGCACGACCGCAATACCGGTGATCACTGCTATAACGTGGATCACCCGGAAGTCGTCGCCAGGCGGGAAGATGTAGGCCTGACTGGCGCTGTAATGCAAAGCGTACGCGATATCGATATATGCCTGGACGGCTTGCCGATGGACACCAGCTTCGGCCATGCAGGCGGCGCGGTAGTACAGCACGCACCCTTCGCCCTGGCCGGATATTGGACGGTGGCCAAAAAGCGAGGCTACGATTTGCGTAAACTCGCTGGCACCGGGCAAAGCGACTTCAACCTCACTTATCTGGGCTGCGTTACCAAGCAGCAGATTCCTACCGATGCGGGTCTGCGCTTCAACGCTGATATCATTGAATTCTGTGCGGAGAACCTACCCCGCTGGGTACCTGTGTCCATTGCCGGCTACAACGGTGCGGACTCCGGACTGAGTCCCGATCAGGAGCTGGGGTCTTTGTTTGCCAATGCAGTGGAATATCTCGATGAAATAAAGCGGCGTGGCAATATGCCACTGGAACAGGCGGCCAGAGCATGTTCTGGAGTCAGTTTTAGAGCATCCATTCATATTATGGAAGAGGCCTCGAAACTGCGGGCTGCAAGACTGATGTGGAGCGACCTATTGCGCACACGCTACGACATCACAGACCCCAAAACAGCCAATCTTAGAGCCCACTGCGTCACCGCCGGCTCCAAAATGACCTATCAACAACCTCTCAACAATATTGTTCGGGGCACGTTGATGGCACTCACCGCCGTATTAGGTGGCGTTCAATCGCTAGGCGTCTCAGGGTACGATGAAGCCCTGTCGATCCCCTCTGAGCATGCGCACCAAATGTCGGTACGCATCCAGCAAATTTTGCAGGAAGAAACCGACATCTGTGCGGTAACTGACCCGCTTGGAGGATCTTTTTACGTTGAAACCTTAACGGCGGCAATTGCCGAAAAGGCGTGGAAATTCTTCGACGAAATTCAACAGCAAGGAGGCTACCTGGCCATTCTTGATTCAGGATGGCTGCATGCGAAAGCCGCAGAAAATCAGCACAAAGAGTTTATGCAAATTGAAAACGGCGAGAAGAATATTGTTGGGGTCACTTGCGCGCAAGATGACGAACCACCTTTCGAGGTCGATGGTTTCATGGGTATTGACGACGCCTTTGACGTCGCCACCGAGCGCCTGCACGAAGTATTACGCAGTCGCCATGAAGCGGGAGCGTGTAGCGCTCTCAAGAACCTTGAAAAGGTGTGCCGCAGCGACACCAACATCATGCCCGCCATGCTGGATGCGCTAGAGGCCGAAGTCACGCTTGGCGAAATAGGCGACGTATATCGAGATGTCTTTGGCGATTGGAACACGCCAATTCAAACCTAGGAGTAACATTCTCAGTGAATAGCCTTAACAGTCAAAAACGTATTTTGATGGCCAAAACAGGACTCGACGGACACTGGCGCGGCCCCACTATTGTCGCCCGCGCCCTGCGAGACGCCGGCTTCGAAGTGATTATGATCGGTATGGCGAATACTGATGACATCTTGCGAGCGGCCGTAGACGAAGACGTAGATCTGGTGGGGCTGAACATTGGCGGCCACATTGATGTCGCTATACGTGCAGTGAAATCAGTTCAGGGCGCACGCCCGGAGCTGCCAGTGTTCGCCGGTGGCACGGTGCCGCCGCACGCGAAACGACAACTCGAGGCACTGGGCGTTGAGGTTTTTCCGCCTGGCTCGCAATTATCAGACATCGTTGAATCCGCCGAACGACTGACTAAGTCACAGATCTCGAGCTAGTTCCAGACCGGGAGTCATCTTAAAATTGTCTGATCTTGACCAATTGATAGGCAGCGCCCTGGCGGGACAGCGAGCCAGTCTG
>JBALVO010000005.1:0-78455 GCA_036961445.1 Halioglobus sp. | reverse complement strand
GGTATTTACCAGCCCCCAGAACCCGGTGATCGGCGCTCGGCACTGTGAAGTTATAGCCGAATCCCAGGGTGCCCCATTTATGTGGCTCCGGTACAAACACATGTTGCAGGGCGATATCGCCGAACCCCGATTTTCCATCCGGCGATTCCAGCCAGGGCACGGTTGGCCGGATAATCTGGATCATCGGTATCAGTTTGGTGGGGGGGATGGGAATCACCGGCTCGATCAGCAGCTGCCGCGCGTCTTTGCTGCTGTCGCGCACCACGTCTGAATACAGGTAGGTGATTTGAGCCTGGACCAGGGGCGCCGTGGGATCACTGGCCTGGGCAGTAAGGGACAGGGCAGGGTGGCCTGCTGGTCTGGTACGCGGAGCGTCCTTGTCAGTCGGTTTTTTTGGATTTTTCGCCGCTGGGGGCTGTTGCGCGGGTTCGTCCTTCTTAACAACTGTTTCGTCAGTTCGCTGTTCTTTGCCAATAATTATCTCGTTGCCATGATCCAGCGGTGCAATCAGGGGCGGGCCTTCAGCCTCGAGTGACAGCCGTACCTCAGCCGGGGCGTTGCCAATCACATCCAGTTTGCTCTCTGGCGTGGGGGCATCCGCCACGGCCACTTCATAGAGCAGTGTTTCTACATGCAGTACGGCTGCATCCAGTGCCTGCTCATTGAGCGGGTCGATATTAGAGTTTCTGAAAATGTAGGGATGCTCTTGCATCACTCGATGCAGCTGCGCCTGTTTCTCAGCGGTACTGATATTGGCAGCGTGGATATCGCGCAAGGTCCCGTGAACGCGCTGTACTGCGTCTTGCTGCGCGCCATTGGGTATTGGTGTAGCGGCGGTTTCTGCCGCCACGTGAATCGGCATCAGTGCTATTAAAAGTAACAGTGAGCCGATAATCCCCAAGGGTAACCCGCATGAAATTGAGGCTCGGGATGTGAGTAGCTCGGGACGCAAATGTAGGTACACCTTGTATTGTCTTGATAGGATACTGACGAAAGTAGAGAAATATATCAAACTATGATCCACGCACTACATAAGCGTGCATGGGGTCAGGTCTTGAATTGTGAATCGTCGACCCTCTTTCTCAGTTGTCACCGACCCCTTAAATGGAAGGTGGATCACTGTAGAGTGAGTCAACCCTATCGTCAGGGGACAGGCCGGTGTTGTGAGTGTAACCTGAGTGTTAATAGCGCCTCCTCTTTAAATAAGTGAGAAACCCTATGACCGAATCTGCCCCCCCGATAAAACGAGCACTTATTCTGTCTGGCGGCGGTGGCCGCGGCGCATACCAGGTGGGTGTCTGGCGCCGGCTTCAGGAAATCGGCTGGCAGCCGGACATGGTCTGTGGCACCTCTATCGGCTCCATCAATGGCGCCCTGATCGGCTCGGGCTGGGATGCCGAACGGCTTGAGGCGTTTTGGGAATCACTGGATCGAAAGCGAGCTTTTCGCGTCTCAGTGTGGCGGCGATTCAAGTATCGGATCAAGCGACTGTTGGGGCGACAGCCGAACTTTCCCGCGTTATTGGATAATGAACCCCTGCGGCAGACCCTCTCGGAAGTGATTGATGTGCAGCGCCTGCGAGACGACCAACCCAGAGTCACTGTGGCGGCAACCAATGTCTGCCGGGCGCGACTTGAGTATTTCTCCGGTGCGCAACTCAGTGTTGACCACGTCGTGGCCTCATGTTCCATTCCGGTGGTTTTTCCCTGGTGTGAAATTGACGGCGAGCTCTACTGGGATGGTGGCGTCATGGCCAATACGCCAGTTTTTCCAGCACTGGAGGCTGGTGCCACGGAGATTCTGGTGGTATTGCTGGCGCCGTTAGTGGGGGAGCCTGTGGCGCCGCCGAAAACAACAGGGGCAGCCTTTTCCTGGGCGTTCGACATGATTACTATCGGCTCGGCCGGGTCCCTGCTGCAGGAGCTTGCCCACCATCTCGGCGTGGACCTTCGTACCAGGCGCGACACATTAACCAGCCATCATTTCATGGATCTTGGCGATATCCGTATTGGGGTCGTGGCACCGCAGACTGCGTGGGGTATGGACTCGGTTCTGGATCTCGACCCGCAACGTATTAAGGAGCGGATTGGAGCGGGTTACGACGATGCTGCGGAGCAGCTGACGGGTTTTTTGCAACAACCCAGGGAGTGATAGGGCGCAGATCGGAACTCGCAAGTTGAGGCGTCTAAATTGATAGAGTCGGTGGAGAGCCTGCCCCCGGGTTAGAAATTTCAATTACCACCGTTGGATGTAGCGGGTTGGTGGTCTCTGTGCGCGAACTATATGGCTGAACTCATTCAAAAATTACGAATTCCCCATGCACAGGAAGCTTTTGCGAAAGCTTCGCCGAGTGTGACGGGTTGAGCTGACATTTATATCATTGATGAATTCGTTTCTCGCCATGCACAAGGTGCGCCATTCAGCTGAAATTTCTTAGCTAGCCAAGTTCGTTTTCCGCGTACTGATAATAATTAGCGATTGCCAATCCTGCCGCTACACTGGTAAATGGATCGTGTTCGACAACTTTACCCCTAAACTGATTTTCGAGAATATCTTTCACTGCCGGAATCAGTGAAGATCCTCCGGTGCGAAGAACAAGATCTATATCATCCGGTCGGCAATTGGCCTTTTTGAGAACCACTGTAATCGCCTGTTCAAACTCAAACAGTAAATCAGAAATCATTATCTCAAACTCCCAGCGCTCAACCACAACCTGAATATCAACCTCGGGAATATCCAGCAGCGCTGACTCCTCAACCGAAAGCTGCGCCTTAAGCTCTTTGATTGCCTCAAAAACCTGGTAGCTGTAGTTCTGCAGAATAAGGTCGTAGAGGCGTTTGAATTTTTCGGCACCTGGATCGGACTCAGCCATACGCTGCATCACAGAGGAGGTATATTTATTTTGATTGAGCGTATAGCTGATTGGCCAATTTATTAGCAGCTCTTCAAATTCTCTAAATGGAAATAGGGTATCTACTACCGAGCCATCAATTATTCGACTCCAGCGCTCGCCTTTTCCCAACAGCGGAAACAGCAGCTCTCGAAAAATCGTTTGGTCAATTCTGTCACCACCTAAGGCAACCCCATGAGTGGCCTGCACTTGGAAAGTGGAGCCCTCGCGTCGCAACACGCTAAAGTCTAAAGTACCACCGCCGAAATCGACGGTGAGCACTAATTCATCATTACTCTGCGGATGATTGTGTAAAAAACTGATGGTTGCTGCAGTGGGCTCGGGGCAGAAAGATTGCTCGGAGATACCTGCATAACCATAGGATTCGCCCAGGCGGTCCAAAGCAATATTATTACGCCCACTTCCAATACCCTCAAAGTTAACCGGATGACCCAGGCAAGCATGCCTAACCTTATCGCCAATGGTATTTTCAATAGACTTGTGAATCCCAACAAGAATTGGAGCCACCAACGCTACCAACCTGAAAGCCTTTTCGAAAACAACCGTTCGGTCGGTAGTTGTATTACCCAAAAGTCTTTTTGTGCCGCGGAATAATCTTCCCGGCAAACTGGAATCGTTGAATGCCTGACCATAGACCGTAGTGGTATCTGACTCGCCTGGGCCTCCCATCGCACTCTCACCGCCGCCGGTTCCTGAGCGCGCTTCACCGAGGACCTCGACGCTGAGCTCCACCTTGCGACCGGTATTGCCATCGATATAGTCATCTATAGCAAGTTGACCAATTGAGCTTTGATAAGACTTGTCGATATAGTTGGCCGAGGGCATAACACTGTCTGGCGAAGCTAATTTTACTAGCGTGACCTGCTCGCCATCAAAAACGGCAGCGGCACTATTACTGGTACCGAAATCAATTCCGATACCTAATCTAGAGGACTTTTGAGAAGTAAATTGCATTAATAGGTCGCAGGGAGGTAGGTAAGTAGTTATAGGGTGGCCAAGTATAGGGTATCTGCAAGCCCGCCGTGATGGGGTATTGCCAAATTAACTGGCAGGGCTTGATAGAATCCTCGGACAAACACCTATAAATTTTCTGCCCTGCGCTTTGTTACCCGAACTCTGAAGTCCAGCAAGCCGCTGTTTGGTAATACTGATTAAGGGGCGGTCACCAAACGCAAGAATCAAATAGGTATCGAGCGTAATACGCTCGGGAAGTTCACCGCTCGTCAGCTATGTATAGCTAAAGGTCAAATATCGAGGGAGGTTTTTTGCGCGATTCTCAACAGGATCCAATTGTGGTCCAACTGGAAATTACGTTAGTGTGAGCTTACTTGGGAAGTCTTTGTAGAATGGCCCGCCCGGCAGAATTCGAATCTGCGACCTCTGCCTCCGGAGGGCAGCGCTCTATCCAGCTGAGCTACGGGCGGATTTTGGACGCGCATAATACCTTCGTTGTCTGGTAGAGTCTACGGAAGCAAAGTTTACGAATCCTTATCTATTTCGTGGCTAACAGGATCTGAATATATGCATCCTAAAATCTGGTTGCTCTACCTGATATTGCCCGGTCGTTTTGGGCACCTGCTGACAGGGCTGCTCATTTTCTCGGCAATGTTTATCGTGTTTAGTGTGGCTGACGATGTTCGCACTGCCTTTGCATCCGGAACACTGTTTTTTTGTGTGATAACCGCCTACGTGGTGCCGATTTTCAGTTACATCACGCGTATTTCTGAACAGGCGGTGGAGCAGCTAGAGGGATCGTTGGATATACCCCAGGAGATGTTTCTGGAATTTAAGCGGACCATTAGCCGTAAATCTCTGAGCTGGAATATTTTGATTACCCTGCTGGGCTTGGCCGGTGGCTTTATGCATCTGTATTTTATTTACGCGGGACGTGGCAGTAGCTTTGCGCAGGAATATGCAGGTCCGCGCGATATAATGGGCGATCTGGGCGCATTGATTGTATGGATGACCATGACAGTTGCGATTACCGGCCTACTTAACAACGGCATTCGTATTGGCCGACTGGCCGGGTTGATGTGGCCGATTAATCTATTTCGCGTTGATAGGCTACTGCCTTTTGCGCGGGTGGCCATTAGCTCGTGTTTGTCGATTGTAGGCACTTTGGCGTTGTTTCCCTTGTTGTCATTCGATCAGGGTGCTTCAGTTTGGACGGTGCTACCTGGGTTGATTGCTACGGCTATACCAATGTTAGCCATGCTACTACTGCCAATGTGGCCGGCCCATAGATTACTCCAGGCACGCAAAGCTCAAGAGATCGCACTAATCAATGAGACTCTGGATGAATGTCGCGGTGGCCAGGAATTATTGCAAGACCCTGCCGCGCTGCAACAAACCAACAGCTTACTCGATCATCGTGCACATATTCAGCAGATATCCGATTGGCCGATTGATATCGGTGGCGTCAGTACCCTGGCGCTTTATCTTATTATTCCACCCCTGACCTGGATAGGTGCAGCGCTAATAGAGAATGTAGTCGACGCGGTGTTGTGAGCGGGTAAGAAAGTTCGGCCCAATTTCAGCACTATCATGCTCGAATGACCTGATCAAAAAAGCCCGGTGAGTACCGGGCTTTTTTGATAGTGCAGGCATCGGGTGGCGCTTTATGGTGGAAACGAGGCAAAGATGGCGGCAGCGGCCTCGTTGTATTTTCCCTGGTCTTCTGTGTGTTTGCCCTTGAGGCGTGACTGGGTCACACCACGCCATACAGATTGACGTAAAGTCGGGTCGATCATGTCTACGATGAAAGTGCCCTGGGTGTAGTTCTGCACGGAAACCTCGGTGCGGGTTGGGCTGCAGCTCCAGCAGTTGTATGCACTGTAGCGATTGTAGCCGCCGTAGCGTCCATAGCCTGCGCTCATGCCATAGCTGGGGCTTTGGTAGGTGCGTACGTCGGTTTTGTTCTGTGTGGCCAGGTGCCAGCTAAGCAGGAGGTCTGCCTGACTCGCATCATCCACAAACTGAAAGCCCTTATTGCTCAAGGCCAATTCCAGCGCATTATTAATTCGATTGCGCTGCATATCGCTAAGCTGCAGGGGGTTATCGCCAGATACCTCTCCGGAATCTTTGTAAAAACTGATTTTGGTTACCTGCAAAAAGTCGTAGCCCGGCTTGGAGTCCACATTGGGCTTGGGCGGGCCACTGGTGCAGGCTGCGAGAAATATGATCAAGCCCGGTAGGGCGAACTTGATTAGTATTTTTCTGGCTGAGTTGACCATTGAATTCTCCGATCAGATGGGGCGACAGATGTAGGCTCAGTGTAACCAATATGGTGACTGATTGGCATGTTTGGATCTGCTGCTGCTACAACTGCCCCCTGATAGGTAATGCGCGGCCCAGATTGGCTTTGAGTCGAGTAAAGAAGCTGGTATCGGGTTCATTGCTGTAAATCACTTCTGGCCCCTCGCTAAATGTCTTCCAGCGCAAGCTGCCGTTCTCGTTGAGGAATACTTCGTAACTATTTTTCGGCGCGGTGGCGTAGATCAAATCACCAATCTGTGCAGAAATTTCGGGGGAGTCAATAATGATGCCAAGTTCCGTGTTGATACGGGCCGAGCGCGGATCCCAGTTGAAAGAGCCCATGAAGAAATAGCGTTCATCAACGATAAATATCTTGGCGTGGAGGCTGCTCTTGGCTTTGTGTGTGCCGGCATCTTTGGTGCCGGAGATCCGATTGTCGCCGCGAACCTCGAACAGCCTGACACCGTGTTCCAACAGCGGTTTGCGACAAGCCGCATAACCGCCGTGGACCAATATGTGGTCGCTGGAGGCCAGGGAGTTGGTAACAATATCGACCTGTACACCGCTGTCCTGCAGTTCTGTCAGCGACTTGATACCGGCGCTGCGGGGCACGAAGTAGGGGGAAATAATTAGTAGTGATTCTTTTGCCGAGCGAGCTGTCCGCGCCAGTGGCGTCACGATGCTGGGTGCATTCTCGGCCTCTTTACTGCCAAGAGATTTGTCGGGGGAATCATAGACCAACTGATAGGGCGCCCAGGTGAATTTTTTGCCCCCTTCCCCGGTATAATCATCCAGGGATTCGAGTAAGGCATCCGCGTACGGAGTATCGCGCAGCGCTTCGATGTTGTCTTCAAGCGTCTTGCGCACCGTATCCAGGCGCTTGCCGTCATCGGGTTTTTGCCCGGACAGTTGCACGTAAGGTATAGCGTTGCGGTGATTCCAGTAGGCATCGAACATCCGCGAGGTGTCGTTAACCACAGGGCCTACCGCCAGCGTGTCCAGGTCGCCGAAATTGTATTCGCTATTTGCTGCAAAATACTCAGTGGCGATATTGCGGCCACCGATAATGGTAATCTGGTTGTCCATGGTCAGGGATTTGTTATGCATGCGCCGATTCACGCGCTGGAAATCCCAGGCGCTAAATGCTCTGTACGTGCGATTGGCAAAGGGGTTGAACAGACGTAGTTCGATATTGGGGTGGTCGGCCAGCGCCGCCAGTTTATGTTCCATATCGGCGGTGTTGATGTCGTCAATCAACAGGCGTACCCGCACGCCACGATCTGCCGCACGCAGCAGGGAACTGAAGAAGACCTTGCCAACAATGTCGTTATCTATCATGTAGTACTGCGCATCGATACTGCGTTCAGCGCGCTCAGCCAGCATCAGTCTGATCGCAAGAGCGTCAATGCTATTTGTTACCAGGTAGAACCCGGATTCCTTGGGCGGGTGATGCGCATGTTTGGCAGCCAGTTTACCCAAATAGGTGTTTGCGGTGTCTGTCAGCGCGTGGGAGGCCGGTTTTGCGGCGTCGAAATCCACGGTTGCGCAACCCGTGCCGCAGGCGATCAGCAGGGTCAGTAGCAGCCGTTGGAAAAACGGTGCCCGGGTAATGAGCCTTTTATTGTTAACCAAGAGTGCTGTGTAAACCCGCCGTTGTCAGTGTTCGCCTAGTTTAGCTGCTAGCGCGGCGATGGGCTATTTATAGCGTGATACATGACTGCTGTATAAGCTTTAGTTGCTCCACATGCCGTCGGGGAGCGCCGATTAACTGTGCGAAGCGGGCGTTCCTGGTGCTCTGCCAGTCGCGGTAGAGCTGCGGTAATGTGGCGTTGAGCAGATCTTCCAGTGCAGCCGCAGGCGGCAGTAGTGTGTGATAGCGCCGCCCCAGGCTAGCCGCATCCGGTTGTATCTCTCCAATGAAATACTTACGGATCACATTGGGCAGTATAGTGGCTGCTTCGGGCCTGGTACTCGCAGTACACAGTGGACCCTTGGCCATGCGCTCGGCCAACAGGGTGTCAGCGGCGGACAACCAGGCATCCTGGATAGCCAGGGTCTTTAACAACGCGCCGCCATCGCCGGCAGCGACCTCGCTGAGTAGAATTTCAAAGTCGCGATTGTGCGCCTGGTAGTCGCCCGCCAGCCAGCGGCGAATCTGGCCATTGATGGCCTCCAGTGCTGTTATCACCTGGCTGCTGGTTCCGCGTGGATAGAGCCCGGTAGTGACGGGCGTGTGCCACAGTGCCCGGTATTCTTCGCCACCCAGGGTGGCATTGAAAATCAGTGCGGGCAAGTGTTGACGCTTGAGCTTCCAGGCCTGCTCCAGGGTGTCTGCCAGTGCGTTTCTGTCTTGCTCGCGCTGGTAAATAATACATTGTGGCGCCAGCTGCAGGTATTCCAGCTCTAACAACAGGCGTTGTGAAGGTCTCGCCAGGCGTCCCAGGCTGCTGTTGCGTTTACCAATTGTTACCTGCACCGCACAACCGCTCAGGGCTAAGAAATCGAGTGCATCAAGACTACCCGGTTGAATATCGAGTTGCAGTTGTCCTGTTCTGGGCGCTCTGGGCAGCGTTGGGGGATTTACCGTTGGCACGTCAACGGACAGTGTACGACCCAGCCTGGACAGGTAATTTTGAAAGCGTGCCTCGGGTCCCTGGGGTTGGCAGGCGACAAGCAGGCACATGACAGCGACCCCGACCATTACTGACCACAATCTTGATCTATGCCCTTGTAGCAACGGATGAGTCACAGCATGCTGCCCGATGGAGTTCCATAGTTATAACGCAATTGGGCATGGGATGCGGCGTCATTTTCAACCAGTAGTGGTTATGCCACTGGCCAGGGTTATTGTTTACACTGGTGTTACCACACAGCGGAGGTCATCGGTATGTGCAAATGGATAGTCCCGGGATTGTTAATGTTTTGGTTACAGGGCGCTCTGGCGGAGGACCTGACCGCGGCTGACATTATCCGCAAGGCCATGGAGCACTATCGCGGGCAGACCTCCTATTCACAAATGACCATGGTCATACATCGTCCCGACTGGCAGCGGCAGATGACTATGCAAGCCTGGACTGAGGGTGACAAGCAGACGCTGGTGCGGGTGATAGAGCCAGCCAAGGATGCTGGCAATGGCACCTTGTCGGTGGATGGCAATATGTGGACTTACACGCCCAAGATCAACCGGGTTATCAAGGTGCCGTCCTCCATGATGAGCCAGAACTGGATGGGCAGTGACTTTTCCAATAAGGACGTGAGTAAAGATACGACGATTATCGAGCAATACGATCACACGCTGCTGGAACTGCGCGAGCGCGACGGCCACCAGGTTTATGTGATCCAGTCAGTTCCCCACGAGGAGGCGGCGGTGGTGTGGGGCCGCGAAGTTCTGCATATCCGCGACGATTGGGTGATGCTGCAGCAGCAGTTTTGGGATCAGGATGATGCCCTGGTCAAGACGCTGCAGGCGCTTGCTATTGAGGAGATTTCGGGGCGCAGCGTTGCCACCGTTATACGCATGGGCAAGGAAGGTGCTGTGGATGAATGGACGGAAGTGCGCACCACCCAGGTGGCGTTTGACGTGGAGCTGCCGGCCAATCTATTCACCCTGTCTAATTTGAGAAATTCGCGCGAGTGAGCGTGACCTGGTTGCTGGCCTGGCGCAATTTGTGGCGCCATACGCGGCGCACCTGGCTGACAGTCGGGGCCATGGTGTTCTGTAATGTCCTGTTGGTATTTTTGATCTCGCTGCAACTGGGTTCCTATCAAATGATGATCGATGGTTCCCTGAGTGCATTTACCGGCCACATCCAGATCCAGCAAGAAGGGTATCTGGATGGGCAGCGCATGCGCCAGAGTGTGCCCGACGCCGCAGACCTCGCCTCTCAGGTGCGTACCTTACTGGGGGTGGAAACCGTTGCAGCCCGGGCCGAGGCATTCGCCCTGGCCTCGAGTGAGGAGCGCTCTTTTGGGATACTGCTTACCGGTGTGCAACCAGGTTACGAACCAGGGGTATCTACTTTTCCGGGATTACTTAAGGAGGGTCGTTACCTGCAAGGTGCCGATGCACGCGAAATCATTATCGGCTCTGTGCTGGCCGCAAATCTTAAGCTGGCGCTGGGGGACGAGCTGACTTTTCTGGGCAGTGGGCGCGATGGTTCCTTTGCCGCAGCAGTGGTGGTTGTGGTGGGCATTGTAGACAGTGGTATTACAGAACTTGATCGCAATGTGGCCCAGGTACCCCTGGGTTGGTTCCAGCAGGTGTTTGCCATGGGCGATCATGGTCACAGTGTGGTGATAAGAGTGCCCAATCTGGAGCAGGTTGATGCTGCGGTAGCCGATCTGGACGCCTTGCTGCCCACGTTACAGGCAGACCAGCAGCAGTTGCGGGTGCTGGATTGGGACGCGCTGCAGCCAGGTTTGCGCCAGGCCATCACCTCAGACATGACCAGCGCCTGGTTTATGTACGCAATTTTAATCGTGCTGGTGGCTTTCAGCGTGCTCAACACCCAATTGATGTCCGTGCTGGAGCGCACCCGCGAGTTCGGTGTGATGCTGGCGTTAGGTATGAGCCCCGCTCGTCTGGCCAGGCTGGTAGCGATGGAAACCCTGCTGATGTCTGGTCTTGGCCTGGCGCTGGGGGTGTTACTCGGTGCGCTGCTCACCGTGTATTTAAGCTACGCCGGCTTTAGCTATCCGGGTATGGATGAGATGGCAGCCAGGTTCAATATGTCTGCGCTGATGTATCCCCAGGTAAGCCCGTTGTCCCTGTTATGGGGGCCGCTCACCGTTTTTTGTGGCGCCTTATTGGCAGCGGTTTACCCAGCCCTGCGTTTGCTTCGCTTGCAGCCTGTGGCAGCCATGAGGGCGGCGTGATGCACGGTTCCCTGACAGCAGTGGCCACGCTGGCGTGGCGCAATTTGTGGCGCAATCACCGGCGCACGCTGATTATGCTGATGGCCATTGCCATCGGCGTTTGGGCGATGATCTTTATGTCAGCGTTAATGCGCGGGATGACCGACCAGATGGTACGCAACGGCTTGCACACACTACCCGGTGAAGTGCAGATCCACCACCGGGAATACCGCAGCGATCCCAGTGTGGTGAATAGTATGGAGCCACCTTCAGGTGCACTGCTGCAGGCACTGGAGGGGCCGCCAATAGCAGCGTGGTCATCACGGGTGCGGGTGCCAGCGGTCATAGCCAGTGAACGCAGTACCCGTGGCGTCACGCTACTGGGGGTTGACCCTGCCGCTGAAGGTCCGCTCGGTTCACTCCCTGATGAAATTATACAGGGGCGTTTTCTTAAAGACGCGGATGACCGGGGTGTTGTTATTGGGGCCAGTCTGGCTCGTCGCCTGGAAACCCGGCTGGGTAAGCGGGTGGTGATTATGTCCCAGGACCCTGATAACAATGTGGCGGATCGCGGTACACGCGTCGTGGGGATTTATCGCGCCCGTTTGTCTGGTACCGAGGATCGTTTTGTCTATGCGGGGCGCACTGTTATCCAGGGTATGCTGCGCATAGATAACCTGGTGTCTGAAGTAGCGCTCACCGCCGATGATTATCGCCATGTATCCGCCTGGTACCCCCGTATTGAGGCCGCCGCCGGAGATGAATTGGAGGTGATGCCGTGGACTGAACTGGATACTTTCCTGGGTACCATGTTGGGGGTGCAGGACGGTTTTGCCCTTATTTTTATGGTTGTGGTGTTTCTGGCGTTGTCTTTCGGTCTGGTTAATACCCTGGTAATGGCGGTATTTGAACGGGTGCGGGAAATTGGCTTGATGCAGGCGCTGGGTATGCGTCCCGGGCTGATCATGGCGCAGATACTGCTAGAGAGCCTGTATTTGCTGTGTCTTGGCCTGCTACTGGGTAATGTACTGGCATTGGTGACGATTAAACCGCTGGAGGCGGGTATCGACATATCCAGTGTGGCCCAGGGGATGGAGATGATGGGGATGGGCGCAACGCTGTATCCGGTGTTGAGTGTCTGGGATATGGGTATGTCCACTGCGGTGGTGGTGATTCTTGGATTGTTGGCCAGTTTGACACCGGCCTGGCGGGCTGCCCGGCTCGATCCCGTTGCTGCCTTGAACGAGACCTGAGGGGAAGCCATACGATGAGCTCTATATCCTGTAAAGACCTGTGCAAAACGTTTCGTCAGGGTGAGGAGGTTATCACCGGGCTGGATCATGTTTGCCTTGATATCGAAGAGGGCGCTTTCGTGTGTTTGTCCGG
This sequence comes from Halioglobus sp., assembly GCA_036961445.1. Lineage (GTDB taxonomy): Bacteria > Pseudomonadota > Gammaproteobacteria > Pseudomonadales > Halieaceae > JBALVO01. The sequence continues at coordinate 66,049 of JBALVO010000005.1, read as the reverse complement.
ACCCTCCGGATCGGGCAAGACCACATTGCTGAACGCCATGGGTGGCCTGGATACGCCCGACAGTGGTGAGATCATCGTCGGCGAGCAACGCGTGGACCAACTGGACAAGGCTGAGCTGGCGGATATGCGCTTGCATCATATCGGTTTTGTGTTCCAGGCCTATAACCTGATTCCCGTGCTGTCGGCCCGGGAGAACGTTGAATTTGTGATGCAGGTACAGGGGGTGCCGGCTCGCCAGCGGCGCCAGCAGGCGCAACAGGTTCTGAACGAAGTGGGTTTGACCGGCTTGGAAAGTCGTTTGCCTGCGGAAATGTCCGGGGGGCAGCAACAGCGAGTTGCCGTAGCCAGGGCCATCGCTAATCAACCAGCACTGGTGTTAGCGGACGAACCTACCGCTAACCTGGATACCCGCAGCGCGGCTCACCTGATGGATTTATTTGTAACCCTGAATCGGGAGCGGGGCATCACGTTTGTGATCTCTACCCACGACGTGCGCGTTATGGCTTATGCCCGCCGCCTGATCAGTATGCGCGATGGCATGATAGTGGGCGACGAGCACCAGGAACCCCGGGTAATGGCAGTGGAATGATCCCGGCGTTGCGAATATTGGTGGTTGCACTGTTGGGTGCCAGCGCGCAGGCGGCGATCCCCGGTCTGGATGGTGGTCATATCAAAATGCGTGGGCTCGCCAGTGTGTATCCTGATGACAGCGTTTTTGCCGAGCTTGCCGGTGATTCCGCCCTGGATCAGGGCGCGGACCTGAGGCTCAAATTTAGCGCCAGAGGCAATCGTCTGGGTATCAAGGCCGATTATCAGTTAATCGGGCAGTCGGGTGATAGTCTGGAGTTTCCGCGCGATGTGCAGGGCCTGTTTTTGTTACCCCCACCCGTGCCAGATGATGACCGACGCTGGTGGGACCTGAGCGACCAGATCGTTGATAACAATTCCGAGGTGGTTGTGCAGCGACTGGATCGCTTGCATGTGGATTACACCGGTGACAAAACCGTCGTGCGATTTGGTCGCCAGGCGGTCAGCTGGGGTAATGGTCTGATCTATCAACCCATGGATTTTCTCAACCCGTTTGATCCCGCCGCGGTGGACACCGAGTACAAAGTGGGGGATGACATGCTCTATGGCCAGTATTTGCTGGATGACGGTGATGACTGGCAGTTCGTCTCAGTGCAGCGGCGTGACGAACAGGGCAGTGTCAGTAGCGAGGTGAGCTCTACCGCACTGAAATTTCACGGATTCGGTCTGCAGTGGGAGTACGACCTGTTGTTGGCTGAGCATTACGATGATGTCATGCTCGGCGTTGGCGGCGTGGTTAACCTGGGCGAGTCAGTGGTGCGTGGAGATGTTGTCTTCACTGATGCAGATGATGGCTGGGAGACCAGCCTGGTGGCAAACTGGTCTTATTCCTGGCAGTGGGGCGGTCACAATATCAGTGGCGTGGCGGAGTATTTTTATAGCGGTTTTGGTTTGCGTGAATCCGACTATACGCCAGAGAAATTCAGGCAAGATACCGACCTTACAGAGCGCATTGCCCGGGGTGAGTTGTTCACGCTGGGACGACAGTACCTGGCGGGTTCATTATTAGTGGAGGTGACCCCGCTGATTAATCTCACGCCAAATCTGTTTATCAACCTGGGAGATGACTCCGGATTGGCACAAGTGGTATTGCAATATAGTCTCGCCCAAAACTGGCAGTTGTTGGCAGCGTTGAGCACCCCGTTTGGCTCCTCTGGTACCGAATATGGTGGGCTGGAGACCGGGGTAGACGACCTGACCCTGGAGGTCGGGCCGTCCCTGTTTGCCCAGGTCGCCTGGTATTTCTAGAGCGGGTACCGGGGTTGTGTATCAGGCCAGGTAAGCTGTGGCGCGTTCGAGCCAGGCTTTCAGGTGAATGCAGTCTTCCGGGATGGAGTGCTTTACCCAGCCCATAAACCCTAAACCCACTAATAGGTCGATGTCTGCAAGGGAGAAAGTATCGCCAGCCAACCAGGTGCTGGTGGCAAGGTGGGCGTCCAGGCGTGGCAGTATATCGCTCAGCAGTAATCGTCCGCGCTCCACCAACTCCGGTACCTGTGGCACGTCCAGAGGACCAGGTAGGGCTCTGTCGCGAAAGCCTTCACCTTTATTGCGCAACATACCGGCGATCGCCATCATCATGCCTGCAAACAGTTTGTGGTCCCAGCTGATGACCTGCGCCTTTTCCAGCGGCGTCGAGCCCAGCAGTGGCTTCTCTGGATAAAGCGCTTCCAGATAGACACAAATTCCTATGACTTCGGTTAATACAGTGCCGTCGTCCAGTACCAGAGCCGGTACCGTGCAATCTGGATTAATCGCACGATAGTCATCTCCCAGCTGTTCCGCGGCCATCATATCGATTTGTTGTGTTTCGATCTCGATACCCTTGCATTGCATGAAAAAAGACAGTCGTTTGGGGTTCGGGGCGGGGTCATAGGTGTACAGTTTCATGGTTTTCGCTTCTCTTTTAGCTATAAATAGGGATCTCAGCCGTCAATTTTAGGCGTTAACGTAAAGCCGCGCCAGTAGCCTATAGGTCGCTGGCGGTAGAATTCCTGTCACTCCTGAGTTTTCCCGCAGGCGATAAGTGGCTATAATGCGCGCCTGATCAACAGAGGAAGATGTCGTGATAATTCGGATAGCATTCAGTTTCATTGCCACTTTGGTGGCATTCAGCGCGTCGGCCGTGGATTTGACCGACGCACAGCGCGCCGCCATTGAAGAACGCATTAACCCTGTGGGCGAAGTGTGTATGCAAGGCGATAACAGCTGCGGTGGTGCTGCTGCAGCGGTTGCCAGCAGTGGTCCGCGCTCCGGAGAAGAGGTTTACAATGCAGCGTGTATGGCTTGCCACAGTACCGGGGCAGCGGGTGCGCCAAAGTTAGGTGACGCGGTCGCCTGGGCAGATCGCATCGCCAAGGGCAACGATGTCCTGTACAGCAGTGGGATAAATGGCATTGCCGGCACTGGCATGATGGCCAAGGGCGGTTGCATGAACTGTTCTGATGAAGAGGTTTCTGCAGCGGTGGATTACATGGTGGCTGGCAGCCAGTAATACTGTCTGCAAGTTGAATAAAAGCCGTGGCGTCCAGCGCTGCGGTTTTTTTTTGCCTATTTGTCTCTGTGGCGCTGTGTGGCGTCATTAGACCAGTCTGCTAAAGTGCAGGGACCAGAATCGAGGGCACGGCGTGAAAAATTACCTGTTGGTCATCCCGGTAGCGCTGTTACTGCTTACCAGTTGCACTGAAGATCTGCCTCCGCCCCGGGTTGTTGAGGTGGTGGTTGATGAGGTTGTATTGGAGCCTTATCGCCCGAATTCACACTATATTGGTCGCTTGCAAGCCCAGGACGATGTGGCTATCCAGGCGCGAGTCTCCGGGTACCTGATGAGTCGTGACTTTCGCGAGGGTGAGCTGATAGAGGCTGGCTCTGTACTGTACAGGATTGATGCCTCTGAATATGAGGCGGCCCTGGCCAGGGCTAAAGCCGACCTGGCAGCCGCGGTTGCCAACCAGGCAAACGCGGTTCGCAACTTCAATCGCGGCAAAGACTTATTACCCAAGGGCGCAATTTCCGAGTCCGAGATGGATAATCTCACTGCCAGGAAACTGGACGCCGACGCTCGCATTGAATCGGCCAAGGCCCAGGTTACCGGCGCCGAAGTCAACCTTGGCTTTACCACCATTCTGGCACCTATCAGCGGGCGTATCGGCCGCAGTTCAGCCAGCGCTGGTGACCTGGTCGGACCCAATTCCGGGAACCTCACGACGTTGGTAAGCATCGACCCCATCGAAGCGTTATTTCAGATTAGCGAGGCGACTTATATTTCTGCAATTGGACGAGGGCTGGGCAGGCAGCTCGATGACGAGTCTCTGCGGCGCATTGAGGTGACTCTGGAGATGGCCAACGGCTTGCTGTATCCCGGTGTGGGCAAGATTGATTATTTCGCCAATCGGATCGACCAGAGTACCGGCACACTGGAGGCGCGGGCGCTTATTCCCAACCCCCATTCCATCCTGGTTCCCGGGCAGTATGTGCGGGTAATTTTGCAAGATACCACCCTGCTGGAAGGCTTGTTTTTGCCACAGGCTGCGGTGCAGGCCGATCAGCAGGGCAGCTTTGTACTGACGGTAGATGGCGGCAATATAGTGGTGCGGCGCAATGTGGAACTGGGTGATCGCATGGACGATCAAGTGCGGGTCAAGCGCGGCGTGGAAGAGGGGGACCGGGTCATCGTGCGCGGCCTGCAACAAGTGCGCCCCGGCATGCCGGTGCAGGTCAAATCAATCGCTAAAGTGGATCAATAGGACCGGCGCATGTTCAGTGCTTTTTTTATAGAGCGACCCAAATTTGCGCTGGTCATCTCCATCGTGCTGACCCTGGCTGGCGGCCTGTCAATCTCCATGCTGCCGATTACCGAATACCCGACGATATCGCCGCCTAGTATCAGGGTCAGTGGTATCTACCCGGGTGCTTCGGCCGAAGTAGTAGAGGCGACGGTGGGCACGCCCATTGAAGATGCGGTTAATGGGGTGGAAGACATGATTTATATGTCTTCAAAAAGTGCCAATGATGGCAGTTATAGTTTGACCGTAACATTTGCCGTGGGCTCAGACCCCGATATGGCACTGGTACGGGTGCAAAACCGGGTGAAACTGGCGGAACCCTCGCTACCGGCTGAAGTGACGGCGATGGGGCTCAATATCGAAGAGCGCTCGCCAGACATCCTCAAGATTGTCAGCTTCGTTTCGCCGGATGATTCTCTGGATTACAAATTTATCTCGAATTACGTAAAAATCAACGTGCAGAGTGCGCTGGCTCGCGTGGATGGGGTTTCCACGGCGGATATTCTGGGAGAGGCCGAATACGCCATGCGTCTATGGTTGGATCCAGACAAGATGGCTAACTTGAGCTTGTCGGTGATGGATGTACACCGGGCCCTGCGCGAGCAAAACATTCAAGTGGCGGCGGGTAAGATCGGGGCGCCTCCTTTTGATGGCCCGTTACAGACCGAGTACACGCTGCGGACCAAGGGTCGCCTGCAGGAAGTGGCGGAGTTCGAGAGCATTGTGCTGCGTGCCCATGACGATGGGTCTGCTATCTATCTCAGGGACATTGCACGGGTAGAATTGGGGCAGTCGGATTACAACGTCTTTGGGGAGATAAACGGTAAGCCGGCAGTGAATGTCGCCTTATATTTGTTGGCCGATGCCAATGCACTGGCAGCGGGAAGGGCGGTGGACCAGAAGATTGAAGATCTGTCGCGATACTTTCCGCAAGGTCTGGAATATAAGGCCAGCTATGACACTACACGTTATGTTGCCACAGCGGTACAACAGGTGGTTATGTCCCTGTTTATGGCCGTTGCGCTGGTCATTGCCATTACCTATATGTTTCTGGGTAACTGGCGGGCCACCATGGTGCCCACTGTCGCCATTCCCGTGTCGTTGATAGCCACCTTTGCCGTGCTGTTGACGGTGGGTATGTCCATTAATACCGTGACCCTTTTCGGGCTCATTCTGGCTATTGGTATTGTGGTGGATGACGCCATTCTGGTTATTGAAAATTGTGATCGCCACATGCGCGACGACCCGACAATGCAGGCCAAGGACGCGGCGCTGATTACCATGCGTGAAGTGGGTGGCGCGATTATTGCGACTACCCTGGTATTGCTGGCTGTATTTATACCAGTGGCAATGTTGCCGGGTATAACCGGTGAAATGTATCGCCAGTTTGCGGTGACTATTTGCGTCGCCGTGGTCTTTTCCTCGGTTAATGCACTGACATTGAGTCCGGCATTGTGCGCTCTGCTGCTTAAACCCGGGCAGAGAAAAGACGCGCTGTGGTACCGCAAGTTCCTGGGCGGCTTTAGCAAGCTTACCGGCGCTTACGATAAAGGCGTGCAATGGGTGTTGCGCAAGTTGGCGGTTGTCGTGCTTATTTTTCTTGCCTGGATGGGCGCATTGGCTATCGGCATTCTAGAAACGCCAACGGGCTTTGTCCCCGGCGAAGACAAGGGGCTGCTGTTTGTTAACGTGCAACTCCCCGATGCGTCTTCTTTGTCGCGCACCAAGGCGGCGGTCGATAAGGTCACCGCGATTCTGGCTAATGACCCCGCTGTGGAAGTAGTTACCTCAATTACCGGGTATTCAATTCTTACCGGAGCGATGGCCAGCAATGGCGGTACCTTGTTTGTTGTGCTGAAACATTGGGATCAGCGTCAGGATTCAGCGGATCTGGTGTTCAACGTTGCCCGGCGCATCAATGGTCGGGCATTTGCCGAAGTGCCAGAGGCCCAGGTGTTCGCTATTACGCCGCCGGCAGTGCCTGGTATGGGGGCGGTGGGTGGATTGGAGGTCATGTTGCAGGATACGCTGGCGCGACCGCCGTCAGAGCTGGCCGCGGTGCTCAATAACATTATTGTCGACGGTAACCAGACGCGGGGTTTACAGGGGGTATTTAGCACCTACCGGGCGAATGTGCCGCAGTATTTTGTCGATGTGGATCGTATCAAGGCGAAAAATCTCGGGGTCTCTCTCAATGAAATTTTTATGACATTGCAAGCCCAGATGGGGTCGCTGTACATCAATGATTTCAACAAGTTTGGCCAGACCTACAAAGTGATAATGCAGGCCGAGTCGGCTTATCGCGCAGATCTTTCTGATCTGGATCATTTTTACATGCAATCCAGCAGTGGCGACATGGTGCCGCTCAGTACGCTGGTGACCACCCATCCTATACTCGGTCCCGATGTGGCTTCACGGTACAACCTGTATCGCGCCGCTTCAGTGCGGGCTTCTACACCGCCTGGAGTTAGTTCGGGACAGGCAATGCAGGCTTTTGAACAGCTTGCTGCAGACACGCTGCCTGATGGTTATCGCATCGAATGGACCGGCATGGCTTACCAGGAACGGGAGGCTGGCAATACCGCAATTTTCGCCTATACCCTGGCACTGCTCTTCGTGTACCTGTTTCTGGTTGCTCAATACGAGAGCTGGTCGATCCCCGCAGCGATTATCCTGGTAGTGCCCATGGCTATAGGCGGCGCTGTTGTCGCCCTGCTTGTTTCGGGTGTCGCGCTGAACCTTTACGCGCAAATCGGGATCGTGCTGTTAATTGGTATGGCAGCGAAAAACGCCATCCTTATTGTTGAGTTTGCGCGCTACCGACGCGAGAGCGTGGGAGAAGAAATTCTGGTGGCGGCGCGTGAAGCGGGTCGTCTGCGCTTTCGCGCGGTTTGTATGACCGCGGTATCCTTCATCCTTGGTATTTTGCCCCTGGTCTTTGCCACAGGCGCCGGCGCCTTCGGCCAGCGCTCTTTGGGCGTGACTGTATTTGGCGGTATGTTGGCGGCCCTGTTGGTGGGAACGTTTTTCATTCCGGGGTTCTATGCCATCGTGCAGTCCACGCGGGAGAGGCTGAAACTTAAACTGGGAATGGAAGTTGTGGTTGGCGGTAAGAGGCGTTAATCCGCTGGTGCATCCAGTGCATGGCACCGCAAAACAAGTTACCAACACGGTGCCCGAGAGCGGAAATTTTTAAGGCAGGGGTTGGCAAATTCGTCGCCCAGGTTGCCCAGAGCAATTAGTGCCGAGGCATTCTTTCTTTAAAGGTGTATGAAAAACTAATGAAAAGAAGTAGAACCTTTTTGGAACAGCTGAGGCGCAACGCCGTTGCCCTGATAAGCCTGACGATTGCAGTGTCTACACTAAGTTACAGTACCTGGCGCAACGAGAAGTCCGAGGTAAATCGTAATCATCGCCAGGCGGCCTTCGAAATTCTGCTGAAGCTGAATGAATTTCAACAGGTGGTTTTTCATCATCGCTATGATCAGGACGAGTCGGATAAGGGCAACCCCCGCCTGGGGTGGACCTATGTGCTGACTATTCGGGATTTATCGCTCATTCTGGAGCCCCCCTTGCCGCAGGACGCCAATAAATTGCTGATGGTCTGGGACGAGAAGTGGCCCGAGTTGGGTGAAAAACAAGAGAATGTAGATGCGGTACTCGAGAGTGTAGATGCCATGCGCGACTCCATTTTGGCATTACTGACTTCCCTGGACTAGAAAAGCCCAAAGCGAGAGTAGAAAATGGACGTCTTTCCCAAAATAGCTGACGATGCAATATTCTTTTCTCGCATTGATCCGAATGAAAAACTGGGTAGCTTTGCCATGTACGGATTTGAGTTGGAAGGCATGCAATGGCCTTCTGTAGAACATTATTTCCAGGCAATGAAATTTGAGGATGAGGACTATCGAGAGAAAATCAGGCAAGCAGTTCATCCAAAAATGGCCAGGAAACTGGGGCGCAATCGCTTCAGGAAAATTCGCAAGGACTGGTCTACAGTGAAGGATGTGGTAATGACGCGCGGTGTGTATACCCGATGTCGGACTTATCCTGTGTTGGCTGACCAACTGGTGGCGACTGGCAATCGCACACTGGTCGAGAACAGCCAGTACGATTACTACTGGGGTTGTGGTCGTGATCGACGTGGTGATAACGCCTATGGCAAAGTCATGATGAAGGTGCGCGCTAAACTGCTGGAAGAGCTTACCAAAACAGAGACAACAAGCACTTGAGAAAGCCCTCGGTTTTGTTGGTAATACGAGATTTGAATACCGGCCTATACTGAGATGGAACTCACACGGGTGGAGACAACAGATTAGCAAGCAGTGCTGCCTGCCAAGGATGGAATAACAATAAGCTATGTCTGAACTAAGCCAGTTGGAAAAGTGGTCGTACGCCGTCGGCAACATCCCGTTTGCGGTCAAGGATGTCGCGTTCACCAGTTTTGTGGTGTTTTACTATACCCAGGTACAGGGTCTGAGTGGCTCTTTGACGGGGCTTGCGATGTTTATTGCCTTGACCTGGGATGCGATAACCGACCCGGTTGTGGGTAGTTGGTGCGACACCGTGCGCTCCCGCTGGGGTAGGCGCCACCCGCTATTGCTGTTGGGAGGTATCCCGACCGCCGTTTTATGTATTGCATTGTTTGCGCCGCCACAAAGCCTGGGGGAGAGCGGCACATTCTTGTGGTTACTGGGCACATCCTTGTTACTGCGAACTTTCATAACAGTCTATTTTATTCCCTACTCTGCCATGGGCGCAGAACTGTCCAGCGACTACGATGAGCGTACGGTGATCGCTAAAGCCAGGATCAGTATGGCGTGGGTCGCGACCATGCTGATGCCCGCGATAGCATTTGGTCTTATTTTCCAGGCGGATGACGGCATCGATGGGCGTCTTGTTGAAGCGAATTACGTTATCTATGGTCTGATGTCTTGCGCCGTGGCCACTGCCACGGTCTTGTTTTGCCTGTGGGGTACTCGCACCGTAATACCGCGCTTACCGGTGGCGCCCGCGGACCATCCCCGGTTCCACTTCTCGCAGCCGCTAACAGACTTTCGCGACGCACTTGGCAACAGGAATTTTCGCTACAAAATGGGCGCCAGCCTGACGTTTGGTATGGTGGCAGGTGTCTATTTCACCCTTTCGCTTTACCTGGCCACCTATTTTTGGGGGTTCAGCAGTAACCAAATGGCAGGATTGTTGCTGCCCACTGCACTGGGCGCGATACTGGCCTTTGCCAGCCTTGGTTCACTGGGGCAGCGTTTTGACAAGCCGGTGCTGCTGCGCGCGGCCGCGATTGCGATAGCTGTCAACATTTGTTGGATGCTTGGCGCGAGACTGTTGGGCTTGTTGCCTGAAAATGGACACCCATTGATTTACCCGTTGTATATGCTTACCACCTGCATCTCCACTTATTTGATCTTTACCCTGCAGGCCGTATCGGTGTCACTCATTGCGGACATACTGGATGAGCATGAATTGGCAACTGGCCGTCGCCAGGAGGGAACATTTTTTGCCGCCGGAACATTCATTGCGAAGGCGACTACCGGGGTGGGGACGATGCTGGGGGGCGTGGTCATTGATTTGGCTGGTATTGAACCGGGTAGCGTTCCGGGTTCCCTGGGGTATTCCGTACTGCAATCGCTGGGCTGGTTTACCATCGCTATTGTAGCGAGCCTGTCTCTGGTGGCTTGCTGGTTCTACAATCGTATCCGCCTGGGTCGCGCCGACCACGGAAGAATACTACAGGAACTGTCTTTGCGCCCCGCTAACTGATCCAACTGGCGGCTATTGTTTGCCACAGTTCAGAGCCTGCGGCTTGCTTGCGTAATCTGGATTCTCGTCTAATCTCATTAGACACTCGTGCGCGATGGATAGAGTGCGGGCCAATAAATAATACAAAAAGGAAATACAGACGATGAACGTATATGCGACAGCGGTACTGATCTCTACGGTGGCGGTAACAACCTTCACACAAGCAAGCACTGCGCAGGCACAGGCTGCCTCCGGGCCAGCGCCGGTGGAAGCCTTCTATTGCAGTATGCAAGAAGGTAAGAATATGAAGGACCTGACCAAGGTCACAGATAAATTCAGCAAGTGGGCGGCCAAAAACGATCCTAGTTACTCTGCCTGGCTTTTGACTCTGCAGTTCGGCATGCGTGATCAGGCGCCTCCGATGATATGGCTGGGCTCAAACCCAAACGGCACTGAATTCGGCAAGGGACTCGATGCATGGCAGGCGACCGGAGACGATCTGCAGGCCGAGCTAAATAGCGTTCTGGACTGCAGTATCGGTCATGTATTGGCCTCCTCTGTAGAGATTAACGTTCCAGCGGGCCCTCCCGGCGATGGTGTGGTGATGTTTACCCAGTGCAGTATTGATGATGGCAGCGACGCGATGAAAGCGATCGCGGCGCACAAGGCGTTCTCTGCGTCAATGCAAGCCATGGGAGGAAAGGGCTCGTCCTGGATGTTCTTCCCGATGTTGGGTGGTGGTGAGCGTGATTTCGATTACTTCGCGGTATCGGCATTCAAGAACTGGAGTGACTATGGCGCTGCTTATGATATGTACGTTGGCGGCGGCGGTTGGAAAAAGGCCATGGAGATCAACGCCGGCGTGCTTAGCTGCGACCAGGCATCTCCCACTGTTTGGGATGTTAAATTAGTGCACCAGGGTAAAGCCAGCTAGTGGTCAAACGAGTACTGCCGATGTAGCGACTTGCAGCGGCAGTACGGTTTAGCCGAACAGGTTTTTTAGTCCTGTCAGAGTTTCCTGGCCGCGTTCCTCATTCGCTTCCGGGGTCTCTGTGCCTCCGCCCTGAAACTGCAGGTCATCCTGGGGTAATTCATCGATAAAGCGACTGGCTTCGCAGTTGATGGTTTCCCCAAATTGTCTGCGTTTTAGTGCCATGGTCATGTTCAGGGTTTGTCGGGCCCGGGTAATGCCCACATAGGCCAGGCGTCGCTCTTCTTCTACATTGTTTTCTTCCACGCTAACTCGGTGGGGCAGCAGCTTTTCTTCCATGCCAATGATGTACACATGGGGAAATTCCAGACCTTTGGAGGCGTGCAGCGTCATAAGTTGTACACTCTCTGGCCCTTTTTCTTCCTCGTCCTGCTGTTCCATAAGGTCCCGCAGTACCAGGCGGGATATGGCTTCATCCAGTGCCACTTTTTCTTCGGCCATCACGCGCTGCAATCCGTCTACCAGGAAATGCACGTTGCCCATGCGCCGCTCTGCCACATCTTCGCTGGAACTGAGTTGGTTTAACCACTCTTCGTAATCCATGTCGCGGATCATCTGGCGCACGCCGGAGACCCCGTTGTCCCCTTCACAGCGGCGGCGAACACTGTCCATCCAGTTGCGGAATTCGCGCAGACGTTTGAGGCCTGCTTCGGGAATGCTATCGCTGCCAATACGGGTACAAGCCTGGCTCAGGCTGCAGTGTTGATTGTTGGCGAAATTTCCCAGCGCTTCCAGGGTGGAGGCACCGAGCTTGCGGCGAGGTACATTGGCGATGCGCAGGAAAGCGTTGTCGTCGTTGTCGTTTATGATCAGCCGCAGGTAGGCCATGATGTCCTTTACCTCGTTGCGGGCGAAAAACGAGGTGCCGCCGCTGAGGTGATAAGGCACTTGTTGTTGCTGCAAAGAGAGCTCTATCAGCCTGGACTGGTGATTACCGCGGTACAAAATAGCGTAATCACCATAGCGTGTGCGCTTGCGCAGTTGGTGGTCCAGAATTTCCGCTACTACCTGGTCTGCCTCGTGTTGCTCATCAGTGCAGCGAATAATACGCAGGGGATCACCGTAGCCAATATCACTCCACAATTCCTTGTCGAATGCATGGGGGTTGTTGGCTATCAGCGCATTGGCCGCTTTTAGTATGCGTGCCGTCGAGCGGTAGTTCTGTTCCAGTTTGACGATCTTCAGGCCTGGAAAGTCCTCCTGCAGTAACACCAGGTTCTCTGGTCGGGCGCCACGCCAGGCATAGATGGACTGGTCATCGTCGCCCACTACCGTCAGCCCGCCGCCTAAACCGATCAGTTGTTTTACCAGCAGGTACTGGCTGGTATTGGTGTCCTGGTATTCATCCACCAGAAAGTAATGGATCTGGTTCTGCCACTTCTGAAGTATGGTTGGTGAGTGCTCGAACAAAATAGTGGGCAGTAGAATCAGGTCGTCAAAATCGAGTGCGTTGTAGGCTTTTAGCGCTCGCTTGTAACGCAGATAGGCCTGGGCACACAGTATGTCTGCCGGACCGGTCGCCTCTGCCAACGCGCGTTCGGGCAATACGCGATCGTTCTTCCAGCTGGAAATACGCTGTTGAATGGTTTTTGCCAGGTCACCCTCGGCACCGTGTTCCTGAATCAACAGGTCGCGAATCAGGGTGCGGGTATCTTCGGAGTCAAAGATGGAAAACCCTGACTTGAGTCCCAGCTCCTTGAGTTCGCTGCGGATGATTTTTAGCCCGAGCTGGTGAAAGGTACTGACTGTCAGGCCTTCTGCCGTGTTGCCGCGCAGCAATTTCCCCACGCGCTCCTTCATTTCACGGGCTGCTTTATTGGTAAAAGTTACCGCCGCAATGTGGGTAGCCTTGATGCCACAGGTTTCTACCAGGTAGGCAATTTTTTGTGTAATAACGCTGGTCTTGCCACTGCCGGCACCGGCCAGCACCAGCAGTGGGCCATCAATATAGCGCACCGCTTCACGTTGTCTGGGGTTGAGCTGGGTCACTGGTTCAGCGATTTCTAGTCAATTTGGCGACGCTGCTGGTAGTGGCGAGCAATAGGTCCTGGTCGTTGTATAGTTGTGCTTCCATGAAGGCTATCTTGTAACCGCTTTTGACAATCGATCCTACCGCTCTCAGGTGGCCTGCCCTGGCGGGTTCGAGGTAGCTGGTTTTGATTTCCAGGGACGACACGCCGGTCACGTTGGCAATGTGAGAAAAAACAGCATGCGACATCGCTGCATCCAGCATGGCGGTAATAAAGCCGCCCTGTACAACATCGATGGAATGGCAGAAATCTGTGGAGATATTGAATTCGAAGGTGCAGGATTGTTGTGCCGTGTCTAGGGCGATCATTTTTCCGCCCAGCATGGCAATAAATTTTGGCGTACGGCTATTGAGTCGGTCTAGCGTTTCCTGCTCGCTCATAGCGTGGCGCTCTGTTCGTAAGTACACAGATAGGCTGTTTCTTGTGCTACATATTCGTTTATTTTAAACACTCCTGCTCCCGCAAATCATTGGGCAATAAAAAGGGCAGTGATTCTCCCTCTTTTATACCTGCAAAGTAAAAAGAAACATGCAGTAGCTGATGATTTTCTTTGCAGCAACGGGTCGGAGCTTGATGGCTGCATGGTGCACGCGGCGCGATTGCGCGGCGTAAACACCAGCAGTATTGGGTCACCGCTACCGGGACACTTAATGGTCCCGGCAACCAGCGTTATTTAACCAGTGTGCACTAGCGAACGCCGCTGCGCGCCATGCCCTTGGGTGAAAAGTACTTGTCCCCCTCATCAACACCATTCTTGTAGCGCCCGGGGATAGGCTTGGTGTTCAGGTTGTACAGACCCTGTAAAAGGTCGTAGGCACCATAGGCCAGGCTATAAATTGACTTCATGTCATACAGGTTGGCCGAATACTGAAATTGCACGCGCCATAGATTGCCGCGCCCGTCGTATGCCTCGGATGCCAGTGCCGTCCAGTTATCCTCATCGATATAGAAGCGCCGCTTGCTGTACAGGTGTCGTTTACCTTCTTTCAGGTCGGACTCAACCACCCACACGCGGTGCTTCTCCCAGCGGATATGGTCAGGATTCAAAAACTTTGGCCCCAACGCGTCCTTCACATCGACCTGAAAAACAAAGTCATAGTTTGAGTAGGGAATAATCATCTCTTTCTTGCCCACTAACTTCCAATCGAAGCGTTCCGGAGAACCATTGAAAATGAACGAGTCGTCATAGGTTGAGGTTCCAGCTACGCCCGGGTTAGGTGTATCAAACGATACCGCGGGAGCCAGTCGCACCCGGCGCTGTCCGACCAGGTACTGCCAGGCTTTACGGCCTTTGCCCTGGGTGAAATCCGCGCCAGGTTCATGTACCAATAAAATTTCACCCGCTCGACGGGCCGGGGCGTTGTAGTTGATCCGCAACTTCACCCAGGGGGTATCTCCAACTAGCGCATCGGGATCTTCGAACATGGGGAATACATTGGTCAGGTAGCCGGTGGTAGAAAGGATCGGTTTGCCACTGGAGCTCACATAATACACATCATAATCTACCGAGTGCTCGGTGCCGTAACGGTTCAGGTGATTCCACATCACTTCCAGGCCAGACTGGGGAATGGGGAATGGTACCCCCGGCAGGCTAGCTTCCACTTTCTGGCCATCCGCGACCAGGTTTGCCCCTGTGGCGTTTTTTACATTGTTGGCATACAGCCATTCCGGGACCACGTAATCGCGCTTGGTCGGGTAAACATCTATGCGGAATCCGTCTGCGCCCAGTTGTTCGAACATACCCTGGGCACCTGCCGTGAGAAACTCCTTGTACTGTTCCCAGTTGCTGGCATCAATCGTATACAACGGCTTCTCGTCGGCGAAGGGGTTGATGTAGTTGTCGGAACCAGCTACAAACCCGGCGGGTATGGCCGTGCCGGAGGCATTCCAGGCGGGAATGCTGCCATCAGCATTACCGGCCATTTCGGCCCCCATGGGAGTAAGGTCCTGACCTAGTCTGGCGGCTTCATCTGGGGAAACGCCAGCCAGGGCAACGCCGGTAGTGAGTGAAGTCAGGCAGATCGCTGCCAGGGTATTTTTGATCATCACAATCGCACCTGTAATTATATATTGCGGGATCAAGAGGCTAAATCAGTCCGTGGGGAAAAGCCATTGATTTTGTCTTGATCTGGCGTTTTTTTGATCTAATCGGTCTTATGCCGCGTGAGCGTCTGTCGCCTCTGCGTCAAAGGTGATATTCATCTCCTTCATGGCATTTACGAAAAAGGAGCGCACGAATTTGGGCTCTCCCTGGAGTCTGGGGTTGCGCAGGCGAGGAATGATCTCCTCGAACATGATGCGCAACTCCAGCCGCGCCAGGTGAGTGCCAATGCAAAAATGCTGGCCGATGCCGAAAGAGCGCAGCTGGTTATAGAGGTCTGGCATGCGTTCAGCGCGCGTTACGTCAAAATCCATGGCGTCGTCACCGAACACGTTTTCGTCATGATTGACGGTATGGTAGTGCAGTAGCACTTTATCCCCTTTGTGGATCTGCTGGCCGCCGATTTCCACGTCGTCCATCGCAGTGCGACGCATGGAGATAAAGGCAGTGTTGTAGCGCAGTATTTCCTCACAGGCGTTGGCGATTTTGTCGGGATTGTCGACCAGGTATTGCAGTTGCTCGGGATGCTCCATTAACAGGCGCATGCCCTGGGCAATAACCGTGCGAGTAGATTCATTACCACCTACCAGAATCAGGATGAACATCCAGCCAAACAGGTCCTCGGAAATGGGCTCGTCGTTTAGCCTGGCGTCCAGCAGCGCGCCGGTAATATTGTCCATGGGCTCCTCACGGTGTTTGGCCGCCAGGTTCATGGCGTACTGGATGACTTCCAGCGACGCCATTTGACCCTCCAGCTCGGAAATGGACATATCGGGGTCATCGGCAAAAATCATGGTGTTGGTCCATTCGAAAAACGATTTGCGGTCGTCCAGCGGCACCCCCAGGAGTTCCAGAATGGCGATCAGCGGTAATTCTGCGGCTACCTCCTCCACGAATTCGCAGGAGCCGCGCTTGGCCACAGCATCGACAATACGCCTGGCGTGTTCGCGAAACTTGGGCTCATAAGATTCCACGCGTTTGGGGGTGAAGGCGTTGCGCACGATACGCCGTACTTTTTGATGTATCGGTGGGTCCATGTTGATAATCGTATTGGAATGTATGCCGTCCACCATTTCCTGGTCGTATTCCATGGGGAACGCGGAGCGCGCGGCCGAGGAAAACAGTGCGGGGTTTTTGCAAATGGCGTCCAGTTCTTCCCGGCGCGTTACCACCCAGTAAGGTACGTTGGTTATCGGGTCCGCAATACGTACCAATGGCCCAGCATCCCGGATCTCCTTCAGCTTGTCATAGGGCATACCCTCAGCGTAGGTGTCTGGATCAAGCAAGTTGGCGAACGGGCATTGACTCATGATTATCTCCGAAAAATTGTGTGCGGCCTGTCTGTATTTAAATGTACGTTACTAACGACTAATAGTTTGTAGTAACAGGCGGCAAATTGTGACATAGCCTGGTTTCAGGGTAAAGACTGATTGGTTATAGCATCCCTTTGGTTTATTACTTCGCACCCGCGTGCATCGCTACAGGAACCCGGGATCGCGGTAGGCCAGGGCTTCGCTGAGGTGCAGTGATTCGATACGCTCTGCAGCGTCCAGATCGGCGATGGTGCGCGCTACCCGCAGTGTGCGGTGCAGCCCTCTGCCGGACAGGCACATTTTATTCGCCGCCCTCTCAAGTTCTTTTTTCTCTATCTTTCCCAGTATGCAAGCGCTCGCTAACTGCGCTGGCGACAAATTCGCATTGGCGCAGCCCTGGCGCTTTTCCTGTCGCTCCCTACTGCGACAAACCCGGCCTCTGACGATATCTGATGCTTCGCCGTCGTGTTGCATGGACAGCAGATCAGTAGCGGGCAATCGATGCACCATCACATGCAAGTCGATGCGATCCAGCAGCGGCCCTGATAGGCGTGACCGGTAGCGCTGAACTTGTTCTGTTGTGCAGTGGCAGGCTCTCTTGATATCGCCAAGGTAGCCACATGGACAGGGGTTCATGGCGGCCACCAGTTGGAAGCGGGCCGGGTAGGTGGTCTTGTGGTTAGCTCGAGACAGGGTGATTGCGCCGGATTCCATCGGCTCACGCAGTACTTCCAGGCAATGGCGATTAAATTCGGGAAGTTCGTCAAGAAATAGTACGCCGCCATGGGCCAGGGATATCTCGCCGGGCCGGGGTTTGCTGCCGCCACCTGCCAGCGCCGCGGCGCTGGCAGTGTGATGCGGGCTGCGAAACGGTCGCCCGATATAATCGTTGTGCTTGGCCTGGGTGTAAATGTTGTGCAGGGCCAGGCTTGTGAGTGCTTCGGTCGCATTGGGTGGGGGCATAATCCCGGGCAGTCGGCTGGCCAACAGGGTCTTGCCGGTACCCGGCGGGCCGGATAGCAGCAGGTGGTGTCCGCCGCTGGCGGCGATCTCCAGCGCGCGCCTGGCATTGTCTTGTCCCACCAGCTCTTGCAGATCGGGGTAAGCATAATCTTCGCCAGGCGGTTCACTTTGGCTGGGGGCAATTGGCCGACTATCATTGAGGTGGGCACACAAGGTCAGAATGTCAGAGGCAGAGATGATCCTGCTGTGTGGTACTTGTGCCGCAAGACGGGCGCTGTCAGCAGGCACTACCAGCTGACGTTGTGCCAGACAGGCCGAGCTGGCTGCTGGAATGACCCCGGGCACCGGTTGCAGACTGCCATCTAATGCAAGTTCTCCAAGGAATTCGTGTGTCGCTAAGTGTTTTGCGGGAAGTTGGCCAGATGCCACCAATATCCCCAGGGCAATAGGGAGGTCAAAACGTCCGCCTTCTTTGGGCAGATCAGCGGGGGCGAGGTTGACGGTGATGCGTCGGTCGGGGAAGTCGAAATGCGAGTTCAGGAGTGCGCACCTTACCCGGTCCTTACTCTCGCGCACGGCGGTCTCCGGCAGTCCCACAATATGAAACGCAGGCAAACCGTTGGATAAGTGGGTTTCTACCCGCACCAGTGGTGCGTCTATGCCCGTGAGGGCTCTACTGTAAACAATTGACAGTTCCATCGCTCATCCTTGAGCTCATAACTAGCTGTTTTTATTCAGTTTTGTTAGCAAGTACTTCTAACTCTCTGGTTAAATCTTCCAGTTCGGCTTCAAGTGATGTCACCTTCGCCCGCGTACGTTTGAGAATGTCGGCTTGTGCATCGAACTCTTCCCGGCTCACCATATCCAGGCGTGCCAGGGCAGACTGCGCCAGAGATTGCATACTTTTATCCACTTCTCCTTTAATGCCGCTGCCGATGACCAGGTCGCTGACCTGTTGCAGGACTTCCCAGGGAGGTGGGGGTGGTTTTAATGCCATGGTTACCGCCGTTTTTTTGGTTGCTAAGAATGTGAGGGATTTTAGAGTATTTCTCATTCGGGGCACAGCTCACGAAGATGGCTCATTGTGGTGCGTCGCACCAAGATGGGGCGAAGAAGTTGCTGTATGGGCGTGCGCAAGGCTACAAAGGGAGCGCCATTTTCTATCTATCTTACTGAATTGTAAGCACTAATCGATAACTGGCACGAGCTCTGCTATTTCATGGCAGCAGAAAGTGTAAACCTCGCATAACGCGCCCGTAGCAAGTTAATGCAATGCATTTTCTGAAACCTAGCAATTAGACCATGGAGATTATGAAACATGCTGAACAAAAAATTACTTACCGCTGCTGTAACCGCCGCTCTGTTATCGGGAGCTGGCTTTGCCCAGGCGCAGGAAAAGGATGATGCCATTGTGACTGGCGATTCCCTGGTGGAAGGCTTCACCATCAGTGCCAACGTGGCATTAACCAGCGATTACAAATTCCGTGGAATTTCCCAGTCCAACAAGGACGGTGCCCTACAAGGCGGATTTGACGCTGAATTTGGACCAGGTTTTTACGTCGGCACATGGGGTTCCACCGTGAACTTCGACACCAATGGCGAGAACGGCGGCTGCTGCAACGGCAGCATGGAACTGGACTATTACGCCGGTTGGGCTAACACCATTGGCGATACTGATTTCGGTGTTGACGTGGGTTATATCTATTACAGCTACCCCGGCGATAACGATACCGACGCTGACTACCAGGAATTCTATGTTTCCGGTTCATGGAAGGATTTCGCCTTGTCAGTGAACTATTCCGATGATTACTACCTGGAATCTGATGAGTTCTGGTACGTGGCGGCTGATTACAGTTTCACACTGTTGCAGGACCTCTCAGTAGGTTTGCACGTGGGTTACAACATGCTGGAAGAAGACGGTGGTTTCCTGTCGTCTGATGAAGATGCCTTCACCGATTATTCCGTGTCTGTCACCTACAACTGGGCCAGCGTTGACTTCTCGCTGGCCTATGCCGGTACTGACCTTGATGAAGAAGACACCTTTGGTTATGACTGGGGCGATGGCAAGGCCATTTTCACCATCAGCAAAAGCATGTAATCGAAGTTAGCAGTACTGAGTCGGCCAGGTCCCTGGCCGACTCCATATCAGGAGAATTTTATGAAACTAATTACGGCCATTGTTAAGCCATTTAAATTGGATGATGTGCGTGAAGCGCTATCCGACATCGGCGTTCAGGGCATCACCGTGACCGAAGTAAAAGGCTTTGGTCGCCAGAAAGGACACACCGAACTGTACCGAGGAGCGGAATACGTTGTCGATTTTCTTCCCAAGGTGAAGATCGAGGTGGCTGTTGCCGACGCAGTGGTAGAGCAGACTATTGAAGGCATTACCAAGGCGGCCAATACCGGCAAAATTGGTGACGGCAAAGTGTTTGTGTCTGCGCTGGAACAAGTGATTCGAATTCGTACCGGTGAAACCGGCGAAGACGCTATCTAATCCAAATCGACTGTTAGTAGAAAGGTATTCCCATGGAAAACAATATATTTGAACTACAGTACGCCCTGGACACGTTCTATTTCCTGATCTGTGGCGCACTGGTAATGTGGATGGCAGCAGGCTTCGCAATGCTCGAAGCTGGTTTGGTCCGTTCCAAAAATACAACCGAGATACTGCTAAAGAACATTGCTTTGTATGCCGTAGCCTGCACGATGTTCATGATAGTCGGTTACACGATTATGTATCCCGATTTGGGTAATGCACTGCTTGCTGGCATTACTGGAGACGGTGTTGCGGGGGCTGAAGAACCAGCGACCTACGCACCTTCGGCTGACTTCTTCTTCCAGGTGGTCTTTGTAGCCACCGCTATGTCTATCGTGTCAGGTGCGGTAGCCGAGCGCATGAAGCTGTGGGCATTTCTGGCCTTTGCTGTAGTCATGACCGGCTTTATCTATCCTATGGAAGGCTCCTGGACCTGGGGAGGCAACCCCGTCTTTGGTATGTATACCTTGGGCGACCTCGGATTCTCAGACTTTGCTGGATCCGGTATCGTTCACATGGCCGGAGCCGCAGCTGCACTTGCTGGTGTACTGATGTTGGGTGCACGCAAAGGCAAATACGGTGCAGATGGTTCCGTCAGGGCTATTCCAGGTGCGAACTTGCCGCTGGCGACCCTTGGTACCTTCATTTTGTGGATGGGTTGGTTTGGTTTCAACGGTGGATCTGTGCTGGCCACCGCCAGCGTGGACAACGCCAATGCAGTAGCGGTTGTATTCATGAATACCAATGCGGCGGCAGCCGGCGGATTAATTTCAGCCCTGATCGTAGCGCGTATCCTGTTCGGCAAGGCCGACCTGACAATGGCACTAAACGGTGCGCTGGCAGGTCTGGTAGCGATTACTGCCGAACCCTCTACGCCGACTCCCCTGCTAGCGACCTTATTTGGTGGTTTGGGCGGCATTCTGGTGGTGTTCTCGATAGTGACGCTTGATAAGCTGAAGATCGATGACCCGGTGGGCGCGATTTCGGTTCACGGTGTCGTTGGTTTGTTAGGTTTGATGCTGGTTCCTTTAACCAACCCACTGACAGATGATGGCGGCGCTTCATTCAGCGGCCAGCTTATCGGTGCAGCCACTATCTTCGTTTGGGTATTCTTTGCCAGCCTGGTTGTCTGGGGCATCCTCAAAGCGGTCATGGGTATCCGTGTCAGCGAAGAAGATGAGTACGAAGGTGTCGATATCTCCGAGTGTGGTATGGAGGCCTATCCTGAGTTTACCGGTGCCAGTGGCAGCGGCAAGTAATACGGTTTGCGGGCGCATTTAACTATGCGTGCTTTGGGGGCCTTTCGGCCCCCTTTTTTTTGATTCATAATGGCCCGCTTGCGCTACCAATGGAGTTCGAAGGAAATGAAGCTGGTTACTGCCATTATCAAACCATTCAAAATGGACGACGTGCGCTCGGCGCTGTCGGCCATCGGTGTCCAGGGTATTACTGTGACAGAGGTTAAAGGCTTTGGTCGTCAGCGCGGCCATACAGAGTTGTACAGGGGGGCTGAATACGTGGTGGATTTTTTGCCCAAGTCCAAGCTGGAGATCGCAGTGGGTGATGATCAGGTGGAAGCCACTATCGAAGCCATCGTGAGCGCTGCCAACACCGGTAAAATTGGTGACGGCAAAATTTTTGTAGCGCCTCTGGAGCAAGTGATTCGTATTCGCACCGGGGAAATTGGCGAAGACGCTATCTAGGGAGCCTGGGTATGCGCTGCGCCTGAACTGAATCTATCCGGCGCTTGCAATACAGGCAATCGCCTCGGGTAGCTGCACCAGGTTCTCTATTTCACGGTCCGCCCTGGGGCCACCGGGCCAGGCTGTTTTCTGGGAGTTCATCCATACGGTGCGCATGCCCACGTCGCGTGCGCCGCGTATATCGTGTTCCGGGTTATCTCCCACATGAACAATGTTTTGGGCTGCCACGCCTGATTGCTGCAGTGCGGCGTGAAACATATCCGGATGTGGTTTGCTGGTGCCTATGTCCTGCGCCAGAAAGGCAAAATCGAAGTACTCTCCGGCGTCTGTCTTGTAGATGTCAGCGTTGCCATTGGTCAGGGCTCCCAGTGTGTAGCTGCTGGCCAGTAACTCCAGTACCGCAAGCGCCTCCTCGTACAGCACCACCTTATGGCGCTGCGCCAAAAAAGCAGCGAACGCCTGTTGCGACCCGGCACTGGCTTCTTCCTCCGTATACCCGGCATCGAGTTGCAGCTCATAGAGCATCTGCATGCGCATACGACTGACATGGTGTAACAGGTGGGGGTGGCGCTTCCATACGGATTTCTTGAAGTCCCACAGGCCCTGGTGATCGTAGGCCTCTACTGCCCCCGGGCGGAATTCGCGCAGCCAGTCCTGTTGTGCCTGCTCTGCCTTGATCAGTGCTGGCTCCACATCCCAAAGGGTATTGTCCAGGTCGAAGGTAATTACCGAAATTGACACGCTAGTCCGACTTGCGCCGTTTGGCCCTGGGGTGGGCGGCATCGTAAACCTTGGCCAGGTGCTGGAAATCCAGATGGGTGTATATCTGGGTAGTGGATATATTGGCGTGTCCCAGTAACTCCTGCACCGCGCGCAAATCGCCACTGGACTCCAGCATGTGACTGGCGAAGGAATGGCGTAGCATATGAGGGTGCACATCCTGGTGCATGCCGGATTTGCGGCCCTGCACTTTCAGCCGCGCCTGAACGTTGCGCACGCTGATGCGTTGCCCCCGGCTGCTGGTGAACAGTGCCACTACACCATCGTCATCTATGGCCGTTTGCGGACGCACCTCCAGCCAGCGAGCGATGGCCTGCAGTGCTATCGAGCCTACCGGGACGGTGCGGGTTTTATTGCCTTTGCCGGTCACGGTAAGTAACTGTGAGTGCGGGTCGATATCGTTGATATCGACTGCCACCAGCTCTGCCAGGCGCAGCCCTGAGGAGTAGAACAGCTCGGCCATAGCGCGATCGCGCCGTGCGATGTCAGAGTCCTCATCGAAGGACAGGTATTTGTTTACCTGGTCGGCGTCCAGAGTCTTGGGCAGATTGCGCGGCTTGCGCGGCGCTTGCACACTGGCAGCTGGATTCCTCGGGCGCCCGTGTTCACGCCCAAGGTAATTGAAGAATGAACGAGCTGCGGACAGGCTGCGCTGTATGCTGCTGCCGGCCAGTCCGCGCCGGTGCAGTTGGCTCACCCATGCGCGAATGTCCGCTTCCACCAGCTGGTCGGCAGAGTGTTTTTTCTGCTCATCGGCGTAGCGCTGCAGGGAAAGCAGGTCGCGTTGATAGTTGCTCAGGGTGTGCGGAGATAGCTGGCGCACGTCACGCAGGTAGTTCAAAAACCGCGTGGTCGATTGCTCAACAGTGGTGTCAATCACGCATATCTCAGGCTTTCCCGTCGGTCAGGCGGGGGAGTAACCGTACGATGACATCGGCTATATGGGACAGAAACATTGTCCCCATGGTGCTGTTATAACGATTGCCGTCTGAGCTACCGACGGCGATCAGACCCAGTTGCTCGTCATTCAGCAATGGCATAAGAGCAGCAGAACCCACTTCTCCCGCATCGGGGAACAGATAGGTCAGTTCTTCTTTGCGCAGGGTGCCGCACACGGCCTTGTGACCGCGGAACAGGGCTCCGATCTCGATTTTCGCACTTTCCTGGGTCTCTATACGGCATTCGGAGGAACTGCCGGGTTCGCCATAGAGAATCATGCTGGCGTGCTCGACATCAAAATTCCTGGTCATGCCGTCAATAAATGTCCGATAAAGGGTGTCAATTGAATCGGCTTCCAGCAATTTCAATATCAGGGCGCTCGTCCGCTCGTACAACTTGTCGTTGTCACGGGCATTGCCAGAGAGGGTGTTGAGGCGATGACGCATGTCGACATTGCGCTCTCGCAGTATACCAACCTGCTTTTCTACCAAAGAAACAGCACTGCCAGAGGCGTGCGAGATATGCAGGTAGTCCAGCATTTCGGGATTACGTTGCAGGAAGTCGTCGTGATTCTTCAGGTATTCGCGGACTAATTCGTCATTGAGTTCCAGGTCTGCGGACTGTGCTGCTTTTGCCGGTGCGCTACTGGCCTTGTTATTGCTGGCTGACATTATTGTGGTTTCCCCTGGTCTGCATGTGCCGCGTGTGATGCGGCTTCAGATTCTTATCATTCCTTCGAACACCACTGCAGTGGGCCCGGTCATTATCACGGATTGGCCTTCGCCAGCCCAGGATATCCAAAGCTTACCCCCAGGCAGGTCAACTGTCACGGAATCGCTTAACCAGCCTCGCGAAACACCATATGCCACAGCAGCACAAGCACCGGTGCCACAGGCCAGGGTTTCGCCGACTCCACGCTCGAATACCCGCAGTCTTATTTCCCGCTCCGATACAATTTGCATGAAGCCAGCGTTCACCTGTTCAGGAAAGTCAGGGTGGACTTCAAGCTCCGCGCCCAGCTGTTGCACGTTTGTTTCATCCACGTTGTCGACGCGTACCACGGCATGGGGGTTGCCCATGGATACGACGCCTATCTCCAGCTCCATGTCATTTAGTCTCAGCGCGTAACTGCTGGCGCGCGCTGTCGCGCTATACGGAACCGCCCGGGGTTCAAATTCAGGCGCACCCATATCGACCTCCACGTCCTGGCGGTTGCGCATGCGCAACTCAATAATCCCGCCTGCGGTCTCAACTGTTATGACGCTTTTGCTGGTGAGTTTTTTTTCACGTACAAAGCGGGCAAAGCAGCGGGCGCCGTTGCCGCATTGTTCAACCTCGTTGCCATTGGCGTTATAGATTCGATAGCGAAAGTCCACGTCCGGATTTTCCGGCGCCTCAACCACCAGAACCTGGTCGCAGCCCACGCCAAAGTGCCGATCCGCAAGTTTACGTGCGTCCCGGGGTCGGAGCTTGTAGTGTTGGCTAATCAGGTCAATGACTACAAAGTCATTGCCCGCGCCGTGCATTTTGGTGAATTTAAGTTGCATGTGCTTTCGTCGTTCGCTGGCTTCAGAGGGTGCTGGTTATGAGGGCAGTAAGCGCTCAGTGCGCATGATATCAGTTATTGTCTCGCGCTCGCGTATCAGGTGTGCACTGTCGCCATCGACCATTATTTCCGGAGCGCGCCCACGACTGTTGTAATTGGAACTCATGCTAAAGCCATAAGCGCCGGCGCCAAAGAGCGCTAGCAGGTCGCCCTGTGCCAGCGTCAGTTGCCGGTCTTTGCCCAGGAAGTCGCCTGTTTCACAGACCGGTCCCACTACATCCCAGTGCGCGAATTGCCCCTGATCATTGTGCTGTACCGGTTGGATATCCAGCCAGGCCTGATAAAGGGCCGGGCGGATCATGTCGTTCATGGCGGCATCTACCAGCGCGAAGTTGTGCTCCGGGGTGGGTTTTAGATATTCCACCCGTGTTACCAGTATGCCGGCATTGGCAGCAATGGAGCGGCCAGGTTCGAACAATAGTTGTAGATCGCGCGCCCCCAGTTCCTGCCGGATGGCACCGATGTAGTGCGCAATGGTGGGCGGCTCTTCGTCCTTGTAGCGCACACCCAGGCCACCGCCCAGATCCAGGTGACGGATAACAATACCCAGCTCTGCCAGCTGGTCTATGAGCTTTAGCAGGCGATGCAGGGCGTCAATAAACGGACTGATTTCAGTTAATTGTGAGCCTATATGGCAATCCAGGCCCACTACCTGCACATGGCTTAGCTGTGCAGCGCGCTGATAGACCAGCAGGGCCTCATCCGCAGTCACGCCAAATTTGTTTTCCCGCAGCCCTGTTGAAATATAGGGGTGGGTCTTCGCGTCTACATCGGGGTTAACACGCACCGAGATGGGCGCTACTTTGTCCAGTTCTCCGGCGACACGGTTTAATACCTCCAGTTCGGCGGAGGATTCCAGATTAAAGCAATGAATGCCCAGCTCCAGCGCTCTGGCCATTTCCTCAGGCTTTTTACCCACGCCGGAAAATACAATTTTCTTCGGGTCGCCACCGGCAGTAATAACCCGCTCCAGTTCACCATGAGAGACGATATCAAAGCCCGCTCCCAGCCTGGCCAGTACATTGAGGACCGCCAGG
The DNA here is from genome assembly GCA_036961445.1 of Halioglobus sp. Classification (GTDB taxonomy): domain Bacteria; phylum Pseudomonadota; class Gammaproteobacteria; order Pseudomonadales; family Halieaceae; genus JBALVO01. The sequence goes on along the minus strand of JBALVO010000005.1, from coordinate 39,917 downwards.
TTGGAATTGGCTTTCACTGCATAGCAGATCAGGTGTTGGCAACCTTTCAGGGCTTGCTGATACTCGCTGAAGGACGCCTCCAGTGCTGCTCGGGAATAAACGTAACAGGGTGTGCCGTGCGCTGCTGCAATATCCGTCACAGCGACGTTCTCGGCATACAGGTTGCCATCCCGGTAGGGGAAGTTTTCCATGGCTAGGTCTCGTTTCAGGAGTCGTCGGACTGCGGTTGTTCGCCTGGCGGCTGCGCCGCGGGCTCGCTTTGTTGTGGCTCTTTGGGCGGCATGTAAAGTGGCCCCATTTGTCCACATCCGCCCAGCATGGGCAGGGCGACGGTCAGAACCAGGGCGGCAACAGTGTAACGCATGGGTGTTTAGTCCAGATTATAAAGCCACAGATTATAGCGCCCGCTAGTAAGCGGCGCGAGCAGCCCTTATCATTGAATTTTGCACAATCTGACGGTGACTGCCCTGTGATGACTGAATCTCAATTTAATGACCTGATAGACCAGACCTTTGAGGCGCTGGAGATGGCCCTGGATGAAGTTGACCAGGAGCTGGATTATGAGGCCAACGGTAGCGTGATCACCGTGGAGTTTGAAAATGGCACTACTATGGTGTTCAGCCGTCAACCCCCTACACGACAGTTGTGGCTGGCGGCCCGTTCCGGGGGTTTTCACTTTGCTTACGATGAAGATGAGAGCGACTGGCGTAATACCCGCGACGGGCAGCTGTTTCGCCCCTTCGTAGTGGTACAAATGCAGGAACAGGCGGGGGTGGATTTTGACTGGGGGTAACCTCGGGTGCATGGCACTGCTGGCGATAGCGGCGGCGCTGCCAGTGGCCGCGAGTGAGCCCCTATACGTCAAAAACCTGAGTCCAGTGGCGGCACTGTCGGGCCTGCCTTCCCAGCGCAGTGCAGATACGGTCGCGGCAGGGCGAATGGATATTGCATTGCACAGCAGCCTGGCCAGTCACTATGTAGCAGATGCCAATAGCAAGGAGTACCTGAATCTGGACGGCGAAACGCAGCGCTTTGCCCTGGAGTTACGTTACGGCCTTGCGCAAGATTGGGATGTGCAGCTGGAGGTGCCCTGGGTTGATCAAAGCGGCGGTAATCTGGATAAGTTGATCGACGATTGGCATGACCTCTGGGGGATGTCGGACGGCGGGCGCTCAGACGTGCCGCGCGATTTACTGGACTATCGCTATATCGCCCCGGATGCTGGATTCTCGCTGCAGGACAATACCTCCGGGCTGAGCGATGTCAGCCTGTCGTTGAGCAACGCTTTTTATAGGCAGGGCGCAGCGGTTGCCAGCCTGGTGCTGGGTTACAAGTTTGGTAGCGGCGATGAGGATGACTTTTTGGGCAGTGGTGCGGATGACGCGTTTATAGCATTGCGCTTCTCCGGCGCCCATCTGGAGAGTCTCCCGCTCAGTTGGCATGGTCAGGCAGGATACCTGCGGGCGGGCGACAACGACCTGCTCGGTGATGCGCAAGAGCGCGATATGTGGTTTGCCGGGCTCAGCCTGGATTGGGCGGTGGCGCAGCGTTGGTCATTGTTGGCCCAGCTGGACAGTCACGCGGCACCGGTGGACAGTAATATCACGGCATTGGGTGATGAGGCTTTCATGCTAACCGGCGGTGTGCGCTGGCGTTTTGCGCAGCGCTGGTCAGCCGAAGTGAGTGTGGTGGAAGACATCGGCGTAGAAACTGCCGCAGATGTTACCTTCCAGGCCAGCTTGCGCTACCAGGCTAAGCGCTAGTTGTTAGCAGTCTGGCGCGCGAGCAGTAAAGTGCTGGCGCGCTCTGCCGCCGCTGCGACCTGCCCCGGAGCAGTGCCGCCCAGGTGATCTCGCGCTGCGATAGAGCCTTCCAGTGTCAGCACTTCAAACACGTCCTGGCGGATCTCTGCACAGAACGTCTGCAGCGTCGCCAGATCCATCTCGGCCAGATCCAGGCCCGTATCTATGCCGTGTGCCACGGCCTTGCCGACAACTTCATGGGCGTCGCGAAACGGCAGGCCCAGGCCTACCAGGTAATCGGCTAAATCTGTGGCGGTAGAAAACCCGCCGCGGGCGGCCTCACGCATCTGCGCAACTTTGGGTTTGATTGCCGGGATCATATCGGCAAAAGCGCGCAGGGAATCCAGCACTGTATCAATGGTATCGAACAGGGGTTCCTTGTCTTCCTGGTTATCCTTGTTGTAGGCCAGCGGTTGGCTTTTCATCAGGGTCAGTAGGCAAATCAGGTGGCCATTGACGCGTCCTACCTTACCTCTTACCAGTTCCGGCACGTCCGGATTTTTTTTCTGCGGCATGATGGAAGAGCCGGTACAAAAACGATCGGGCAGCTCAATGAAGTTGAATTGGGCTGAGGTCCACAGCACCAGCTCTTCTGACATGCGCGATAAATGGGTCATCAGCAGGGCAGCGAAAGAGCAGAATTCGATGGCAAAGTCGCGATCCGATACGGAATCCAGAGAGTTTTCGGTTGGCTTATCAAAGCCCATGGCTGCCGCTGTCTGTGCCCTATCGATAGGATAGGTGGTACCGGCCAGTGCCGCGGCTCCCAAGGGTGATTGGTTAAGTCGCTTGCGACAGTCCTGCAAGCGACCATGGTCGCGTTCCAGCATTTCATTCCAGGCCAGCAAGTGATGCCCAAAGGCTACCGGCTGAGCGGTTTGCAAATGGGTAAAGCCTGGCATGATGGTGTCGGTGTTGCGCGCTGCCAGCTCGATAGTGCCTTGTTGCAAGCGCGTCAGTTCCTTTGCGATCTGATCGATTGCTGCACGCAGATGCAGGCGGATATCCGTGGCAACCTGGTCATTGCGCGAGCGGCCAGTGTGCAGCTTTTTGCCGGTAACGCCAATGAGTTCGGTGAGCCTGGCCTCAATGTTCATGTGTACGTCTTCGAGTTCCACGGACCAGTTGAAGCTGCCTTCATCGATTTCCTGTTGCACCTGCGCCAGGCCCTGGCGTATCTCCGCCAGTTCAGCTGCGTTGAGTACACCAACGGCGCAAAGCATTTGGGCGTGGGCCAGAGAGCCTGCTATATCTTCCCCGGCCATGCGTTGGTCAAAGGTGACCGATGCAGTGAAGCGCTGTACAAAGGCATCTGTCGCTTCGGTGAAGCGACCTCCCCATAGCTTGCTGGTGTCTTGTTGCTTGCTCATTCTGTTAGAAATCCTGCTGTTGTCACGCGCTTCAAGCTGGTGCTTGCCAGGGCAGATTATCGCGTGTGGTTGGGCGATGTTAAAGATGTGGGCTGGAGCTGACCAAACATTGGGCTTGTCCCTGCCAATCAAGGGTGCAAGTATACCAGTATCGGGCATGGGGAGAGTATATATGCAGCCTGCATCAGGGGGTGCGACAGTAGCGGCAGGTGATCGGGTGACGGGTGAATTTTTTATTCCCGACCTGTGTGCACCGCGACCGGTTTTTGTCATGGTCCTGCTAACCGAATTGATGGTCATTGTGTACGTGCTGGCTAATAGCGCCTTGCCTCGGTTTAACTGGGATTTACTGGCTACCTGCTCTTTGTTTGTGCAATGGGTGGTGCTGTTGAGCGCTGCGCTGCTGTGTCAATTGCGCGGCCCCTTCAGCCGTTTGAGTTTGCCAGTGGCGACCACTGGCAGTCTGTTGCTGGTGTTGGCGGTTACCGCGGCCAGTAGTTATCTGGCACTGGAGCTCTACCCTCAGCTTACCCGTGGTGCTGTCGGCTTATGGTGGTTGCTGCGTAATATGCTGGTTGCAGCCGTGTTGGCGGGGATCGTTCTGCGGTACTTTTATTTGCAACAACAATTGCGACTGCAGGAGAAGCTGGAGTTACAGGCGCGACTGGATTCCTTGCGTGCCAGGATCAGGCCGCATTTTTTGTTTAACACCATGAACAGTATTGCCAGTCTCATTATGTCGCGGCCGGAAGCGGCGGAGCAGGCGGTGGAAGATTTGTCTGAGCTTTTCCGGGAGAGTTTGCAGGAGAATCAGCGCCCAACGACGGTGGCGGATGAGTTGCGTCTGTGTGAATTGTATCTGGGCATTGAAAAATTACGTCTGGGTGCAAGACTGCAGGTGCAGTGGCAGGTGGATACCGCCGTGCGCGATCAACCGATGCCTAGCCTGGTGCTGCAGCCTCTGGTTGAAAATGCGGTGTATCACGGCATTTCCCAGCTTGCTGAAGGCGGTACCATCAGCGTTGCCGCGCATCTGGTAGCGGGTGTGGTGCAGGTAAGTGTAGATAACCCGATGCCCGAGCAGTCGGCGCATACCGAGGGCCATCATATGGCACTGGCGAATATCGAGCAGCGTTTGCATGTCCTTTATGGGGCTGGTGCCAGTCTGCACGCTGCGCCAAAGGACGGTGTTTACCGCATTAACCTGAGTTATTCCCCGGGAGCCGCACTGTGAAGATCCTGGTTGTTGATGACGAGGTGCTGGCGCGTGAGCGACTCCTGCGCCTGCTGGGAAAGTTACTTCCTGATGCCCAGTGCTTGCAGGCCCAGAGCGGCGCGGAGGCTCTGGCGGTGGTGGCCGAGCAGGCGCCTGACCTGCTGCTGTTGGATATTCGTATGCCAGGGATGGACGGTATTGAAGTTGCGGCTCACCTGGATGTGCTGGATGGCCCGCCGGCGGTTATTTTTTGTACGGCCTACGATGAATACGCATTGGCGGCACTGCAACACCAGGCTGTGGCCTATTTGCTTAAGCCTGTGCGGGAAGCGGAGTTGGCGCGGGCGTTAGCCGGAGCCGGCCGGGTTAACCGCCTGCAGCTGGCCAGCATGCGAGCGGGAGATCCCGCTGCACAGCGCAGCCAGGTGAGTAGCCAGACACATCGGGGCCTGGAAACGATGGCCGTAGAAGAAATTCGCTGTTTCCTGGCGGAGCAAAAATATGTCACCGCCTGCAGTCCGTCAGCCGAGCTGTTAATTCCCGATACTCTCAAGGATCTGGAGCAGGAATTGGCTGGCCAGTTTTTGCGAGTGCATCGCAATGCATTGGTGGCATTGGCGCACATCGTGCGCTTACAGCGTGATGATGGCGGTTGCTGGTCGGTGGTGCTTGACTCGGTGGACGCGCGCCCTGCGGTCAGTCGTCGCCACCTGACCGAGGTTAAACAACGGCTGGTGGAACGCTGACCTTTATCGCGTATATCGCTGGCACAACGCTTGGCTGGTATGATGTCCGGCTGTAAAAAAGGAAGCCGGATTATGGCGCGTAAAATCACCATTGCCACCCGCGAAAGCCCGCTGGCGTTGTGGCAAGCGGAATTTGTTCAATCTGCACTTACCCAGGCCCACCCGGGGCTGGAAGTAGAGCTGTTAGGCATGACTTCACGGGGCGATCAGTTGCTGGATGTGCCTCTGGCGAAAGTGGGTGGTAAGGGCCTGTTCGTAAAGGAACTGGAGAACGCTCTGCTCGATGGTTCTGCTGATATTGCGGTGCACTCCATGAAAGATGTGCCGATGGAGTTTCCCTCGGGACTGGATCTGGGCGTGATCTGCCAGCGTGAGGACCCCTCTGATGCCTTTGTCAGTAACCATTACCGGTCATTATCTGACTTACCCGCGGGCAGTGTGGTCGGAACCTCCAGTCTGCGCCGTGAGTGTCAATTGCGTGCCCGGCGTCCGGATCTGCAAGTGAAGTTCTTGCGCGGTAATGTCAATACCCGCTTACGCAAGCTCGATGAAGGCGAATACGACGCTATTATATTGGCCAGTGCTGGCCTTATTCGCCTGGGTTTTGGTGCGCGCATTGCACAGCAAATTGATGTCATTGATTCTTTGCCCGCTGGCGGTCAGGGGGCCGTGGGTATTGAATTGCGTTGTAGTGATGTTGCCACGCTGGAGTTGCTGCAAGTGGTGCACCATGAGCCCACAGCGCAGCGAGTCAGGGCAGAGCGAGCGATGAATCTGCGTTTGCAGGGCGGTTGCCAGGTACCTATCGCCTGCTATGCAGAGCACATCGCAGGGGACCAACTGTGGCTGCGAGGACTGGTGGGCAAGCCCGACGGATCTTTGTTGCTGCGGGCCGAGTCACAGGCACCGCTGGCAGAGGCAGAACAACTTGGATTCAGGGTAGCCGACGATTTACTGGCGCAGGGCGCCGCCGCCATTCTGGCCGAGATCTATGGCGCTTAAGGCTGCCGATTCAGTTCGCACCGGAGCAGGTGCAACTGACTCAGGGGCGGGCAATAAATTGAGCGTGCTGGTGACGCGCCCTGCAGGGCAGGGCGCGTCACTGTGCAGCGCACTGGAGACGGCGGGATATACGGTACACGCGCAGCCATTGCTGGAACTGCATGCGTTGCCGGAGCTGTCACCATTGCAGCGCCAGCTAGTGCTGGGGCTGGACTTGTATCAGCACGTTATTTTTATTAGCGGTAATGCGGTGCGCTTCGGTATGGACTGTATTGAGGGTTATTGGCCGCAGTTGCCAGTGGGCCTGACCTGGTACGCTATCGGAGACTCCACCGCCCGCTTATTACTCGATCGTGGCATCGTGGCGGTTACTCCCGGTGCGACGATGACCAGCGAGGGCTTACTGGCGGTGCCTCAATTGCAGGCCGTGGCGGATCAACGTGTATTGATCATTAAGGGTGAAGGGGGCAGGGCGACGTTACAAAAGGAGCTGGAGCGACGTGGTGCCCAGGTCGATCAGCTCGCGTGCTACCGGCGCAGTTGTCCCGAATTGCCCGCGGGAGAATTGGCAGCAAAAATCGCTTTGTGGCGCGTGGACGTGGTGATGATTAGCAGTGGTGAGGGCCTTGCCAACATGGAGGGATTGCTTCGACCGGCAGAAACAACTAAGTTTAGACATATAGGCCTTATCGTCCCGTCCGAGCGAGTAGCCCGGCAGGCGCGAGAGGCCGGTTTCGAGCAGGTCGTGACTGCTGGCAATGCCTCGGACGCGGCAATGTTTGATGCCCTAGAGGAATGGCAACCCAGCTCTGGAGAATGACGAGTGAGCGAACAGGAAGATAGCAATACCGGGCAGACCGCAGAAAAAGCAGAAGTCTCCGTTCCATCGCAGGGCAAACCCGCCAGTGCCGTGACCACGTCAGAGCCGTCTGCCGGGAACAACACCACTGCAGCGAAAGCGCCTGGTGCCGCGCCGCGCAAAGGATCTTCAATCATAGCCTGGTTGGCGCTTTTGTTGGCTCTGGGGCTGGCCGGCGCGGCCGCCTTGTCGGTGCTGGAATTGCAACGCCGGGAAGCGGTATTGGTAGACCGCCTGGTTGAACTGGAGGGTGCGGTCGGCCAAGAAGAGAATGCCTTGCAAGCGCTGGACGCGCGCTGGCAGAGCCAGTTGCAGTCTGGCCTGGGCAAATTACAGGGTGACCTTGGTGGCAAGTCATCCCGTCAAGCCGAAGCATTGGCGGTACTGACATCCCAATTGGCAGAGCAGCGCACTGAGTTGGCCCGTTTTAGTGCCAATGACCGGGATAGCTGGCTGCTGGCAGAAACAGAGTATCTGTTGCGCCTGGCCAATCAGCGCCTGATTATGGCGGGCGACGTCGCTGCCGCTCAATCCTTGCTCAGCAGCGCCGATAATATTCTGCGGGAAATGGATGATGTGGGTCTGCACCCGGTGCGCGCTGCTGTCGCTGCTGACGTGGCGGCCGTGCGCGCGGTGCCAACCGTCGATATAGAGGGCATATACCTGCGCCTCTCGGCACTATCTGAGCAGGCGGGGCGGCTGGTTATTTTCCAATTGCCCAAGCGGGAGGCGCAGCCGGCCCCGGTGGAGGCCGTGGATTGGAAGGGGCGCTTGCGTCAGGGCTATGAGGCTGCGCTTGCCAAACTCTCCGATTATGTTGCTATACGCCGGCGGGATGTACCTATGCAGACGCTGATGGATCCTCAGTGGGAAGGGCTGGTGCGGCAAAACTTGCGTATGCTGTTGGAGCAATCGCAGGTTGCACTGTTGTCCGGCAACCAGGCGCTGTACACCGAAAGCTTGCAGCGAGCGCAACATTGGGTAGCCGAATTTATTGCATCCGATGAAGCTGCTTCTCGCGCTATGGCCAGGGAAATAACACAACTGACAACTATGCAGGTCGCTGTAGCCAAGCCCGATATTTCCAGATCGCTACAGGCCTTGAACGCTGTCATGGAGCAGCGTCTGCAGCACGGAGGCGATGAGTAAGCTATGCGCAAAATATTCGCCATAATGTTGTTTGCGCTGTTGCTCGGTGTCGGTGTTGTCGCCCTGATAGAGACTGATCCGGGTTACATTTTGCTGGCTTATGGCAATTACACACTCGAAACCAGTTTGTGGGTGGGCCTGGTCCTGCTGATAATTCTTACTGTACTGGTCTACGGCATATTGCGCGTGTTTTATCGATTGCTCGGTGGGCAGCGCTTGTTGATGAGTTGGTTGGGTACACGCAAATCGCGCCAGACATCACGCCAGACCACGCGTGGTTTGATTAGTTTTGTCGAGGGTAGCTGGAGTACGGCTCGTCGTCAGTTGCTGCGCGGCGCTCAAAACAATGAAGCGCCACTGCTAAATTATCTGCTGGCAGCACGCGCCAGCTATCGCCTGCATGAGCCGGACAAGGTTAGTGAATACCTGGTGGCGGCTGGCGATTCTGAATCTGGAGCTGCGGATGTTGTGGCGCTAACTCGCGCGGAAATGAAAATGCATGCGCGTGACTATGAGCAGGCTGTGGCTGTACTTGAAGAGGTGCAACAGAGCGCTGGCCGGCACCCTTATGCCGTTGAGCTGTTGCGAGATGCCTACTATGCCTTGCAGGATTGGAGCAAGCTGGCCGGACTTTTACCGGAATTAAAAAAACACAAATTGCTCCCCGACGATGAATTACTGCAGTTGGAGCGTGAAGTTTATGGGCAGCTATTACGGCACCGGGGCGCTGGTGATACAGTGCCGACACTGGATCAGCTGCATAGCCGTTGGCAGAAACTACCGTCGGAGATGAAGCAGGATGGTGAGTTGCTGCAGAGCTACGTGCAGCAAATGATCGATCAGCGTGCTTTTGCCGCGGCGGAGAAAACGATACTGCGTGCGCTTAAGCAGCAGTGGGATTCACACCTGGTGCGGCAGTATGGGTTTGTCCAGAGCGACGATATTCCACGGCAACTGGCCCGGGCCGAGAGTTGGTTGGCCGCGCACGCCGATGATGCGCAGTTGTTGCTTTGTCTGGGTCGTTTGTCAGCCCGGGATAAATTGTGGGGCAAGGCGCGGGATTATTTTGAGAGCAGTTATCGCGTGCAACGCAGTGCCGAGACCTGTGCCGAGCTGGGTCGCTTATTGCAGGGGCTGGGGGAGGCCAAGGTGGCCGCGGCATATTTTCGCGAAGGTTTGATGATGCAGCAAAACCAGCTCCCGCAGCTGCCTATGCCGGAAAAAACGATTCCCCACGCCAAACGGCTGGCGAATAGCTGAGACAGAGCTCAAACGAATTTGTTAGCGTGCGCTTGAAGGCCCACGTTGGCCTCAGTCCAGATTTATACCCAATTCATCCCATATATCATCGATATGCTGTTTTACATCATCTGTCATGGCGATGGGTTCACCCCATTCTCGCTGGGTTTCACCGGGCCACTTGTTGGTGGCATCAAAACCAACTTTCGAACCCAATCCTGCCACTGGTGAGGCAAAGTCCAGGTAGTCGATTGGCGTATTATCTATAAACACGGAGTCACGACTGGGATCCATGCGGGTGGTCATGGCCCAGATCACATCTTTCCAGTCCCTGGCATTGACGTCCTCATCGGTCACGATAACAAACTTGGTGTACATAAACTGACGCAGGAAAGACCACACGCCAAGCATCACCCGTTTGGCGTGTCCTGGATATTCCTTGCGAATGGTGACTATAGCCATGCGATAAGAGCAACCTTCCGGTGGCAGGTAGAAATCCACGATTTCCGGAAACTGTTTTTGCAAAATTGGCACGAAAACTTCATTGAGTGCGACGCCCAGAATGGCTGGCTCGTCTGGCGGGCGACCGGTATAGGTGCTGTGATAAATAGGAGATTCGCGGTGGGTAATCGCCTCGACTGTGAATACGGGGAAGCGCTCCACTTCGTTGTAATAGCCGGTGTGATCGCCAAAAGGACCCTCGTCGGCCAGCTCCCCGGGCTCCAGGTATCCTTCAAGGATGTATTCTGAAGAGGCCGGAACCAGTAATCCATGTTCCCGGCACAGCGGGGTGAAGCACTCTGCCAGTTCAGTCTTGCTGCCGCGTAGTAGCCCGGCGAAAGCATATTCAGAGATGGCGTCGGGTATGGGGGTTACCGCAGCTAGCGTGGTGGCCGGGTCGGCTCCCAGCGCCACCGCAACGGGGTAGCGTTCACCCGGGTGTTGCAGCTGCCAGTCACGAAAGTCCAGGGCACCGCCGCGGTGCGATAACCAGCGCATGATTAATTTGTTGCGACCCAGCAGTTGCATGCGATAAATACCCAGGTTTTGTCGCTCTTTGGAGGGTCCGCGGGTGATAACCAGTGGCCATGTCACCAGTGGTCCAGCGTCTTCGGGCCAACAGGTTTGTATGGGTAGTTGGTTGAGATCGACCTCATCGCCAACCTTGGCATGGTATTGACAGGGGGGGTTGCGCACCATTTTCGGCCCCATATTCATTACCTGCTTTAGCAGGGGTGCTTTGTCCCACAATTCGCGCATACCCTTGGGTGGGTCTGGCTGACGTAAATAAGCCAAAATTTCCCCGATCTCACGCAAGGCCTCGACATTTTCGGCCCCCATGCCCAGTGCCACGCGCTCGGTTGTGCCAAACAGGTTAGCCAGTACTGGTGTGTTGTAGCCTTTGGGGTTTTCGAACAGCAGTGCAGGGCCGCCAGCGCGCAGGGTGCGATCGGCGATTTCGGTCATCTCGAGTTTTGGGTCGACCTCGGCTTTTATACGCACCAATTCACCGCGCTGTTCCAGTGCGGCAATAAAATCCCTGAGATCTGTGTATTTCACGCTGTGGTAACTCGTCCGCTGTGTGTTTCGATTGGACAGTATACCTTGTTGCAAGCGGGCGCAACGCGCCCGCCCGGATGGATTTTGATTGTAGGGGAGGTGCTACTTACGCTTCATGGACATGAAAAACTCTTCGTTGGTTTTGGTATCCTTGAGTTTGTCGGACAGGAACTCAATAGCGGCGAGATCTTCCATGCCGTGCAGCAATTTGCGCAGGATCCACATCCGTTGCAGTTCGTCCTCGGCGGTGAGTAGTTCCTCGCGACGGGTACCAGAGCGGCGAATATTGATGGCTGGATAAACGCGCTTTTCTGCCACTTTGCGGTCCAGGTGCAGTTCCATATTACCGGTGCCCTTGAACTCTTCGTAGATCACCTCGTCCATCTTGGAGCCGGTATCGACCAGGGCAGTGGCAATGATTGACAGGCTGCCGCCTTCCTCAATATTACGTGCAGCACCGAAGAAGCGCTTGGGACGTTCCAGCGCATGGGCGTCGACACCACCGGTCAATACTTTACCGGAGCTTGGAATAACCGTGTTAAAGGCACGAGCCAGTCGGGTGATGGAATCGAGTAGGATAATAACGTCTTTCTTGTGCTCTACCAGGCGTTTGGCCTTTTCGATCACCATGTCGGCAACCTGCACATGGCGTGAAGGCGGTTCGTCAAAGGTCGAGGCTACCACCTCGGCGCCGCGGATACCTACTGAGCGCTGCATCTCGGTTACTTCCTCCGGGCGCTCATCAATCAACAATACGATAATGTAGCACTCGGGGTTATTGGTGATGACGGCCTGGGCAATATGCTGCATCATGATGGTCTTGCCGGCCTTGGGTGGCGCAACCAGCAGGCCTCGTGCACCTTTGCCTATGGGGGCAACCAGATCGATGATTCTGCCCGTCAGGTCTTCGGTACTGCCGTTACCTGTTTCCAGTGTCAGGCGTTCAGTCGGGAACAGCGGTGTGAGATTCTCGAACAGGATCTTGTGCTTGGAATTCTCAGGTTTGTTGAAGTTGACCTCGCCAACCTTCAATAGTGCAAAGTAGCGTTCACTGTCTTTGGGCGGGCGAATCTTGCCGGTTATAGAGTCCCCTGTGCGCAGGTTGAATCTGCGGATTTGGCTGGGAGACACATAAATGTCATCGGGGCCCGCCAGATAAGAGCTGTCAGCTGAGCGCAGGAAGCCGAAGCCGTCCTGTAGAATCTCCAGTGCCCCATCGCCGTAAATGTCTTCGCCGCTTTTGGCGTGGCGCTTCAGGACAGCAAAAATAATATCCTGTTTGCGCGAGCGGGCCATATTGTCCAGGCCCATCTCTTTAGCAATATCGATGAGTTCCTGGGTGGATTTTGTCTTTAGGTCAGTCAGATTCATATAGATTAAGGGTGCGCGCTTGTAGGAAGGAAAGAGAAATTGTGTATGTGAAAGCCGGTTGGCGATGCCAACCAACGGAGCTTTAAATTCGAATAGCAGGGTTATTATTGTGGCACTGAAATGTGCGACGGTTTTGAATGTAGCATGCCCGGATGGTGTCGTCTACCGCTTTCTTGCGTCTAAAAAACTATCCAGAACAGGTATCACGAGCCCGGCAACACCGGGCTCGCAGAGGTTTAGACCACTTCCTGGATAAATTCTGTCAGTTGTGTCTTGGAAAGAGCGCCTACCTTGGTTGCTTCAGCGTTGCCGCCCTTGAACACGATTAGCGTGGGAATACCACGGATACCGAACTTCGGCGGGATATCTGGGTTAGCGTCCACATCTACTTTACATATTTTTAGTTTGCCAGCGTATTCGGTGGCAATTTCATCCAGTACCGGTGCAATCATCTTGCACGGCCCACACCACTCGGCCCAAAAATCTACCAGTACGGGGATGTCGGAATTAAGTACTTCTGCGTCAAAGGTAGCATCGCTGACGTGTACGATATCATCGCTCATGTTGTTCTCCGGTTCTTCTGCAGTGGTTACGCGGGTATTAGGTCCGCGTGATTTGAGGTGGGTAATGATACCACCGGTTTGATGGTGTACAAGCTCACCGCTAGAGTTTTTCGGAATGCTCATATGTCAGATCGCTATACTTAAACCTCTATGTCATTTGGTTCTGAGGCAGTTGTCAGTGGCTGAAAAGGCGAGGGGATTTCCCTCGGCGTAGGCCGCATAAATGTCCATGGGTCCCAGGGCCGGCAGCGAGGTATGGCACAAGAAATTCTAAACGACTCACCGTTAGCATTGTCTGATGTGTGAGAATAGGACGGATGAAACCGTTATAAATCTATAAGCAACTGCAGGAGTTACCTTGCGCCAAAAACAGATAGTGGTAATTGTACTGGTGGTAGCAGCCTTTGCCGGCTGGTTTTATTTTGACCTGGGCAGTCTGCTGCAATTTGACACGCTACAGCAACGCATTGATGAGATGCGGCAGTGGTACGGCGCAAACCCGGTGCTGGCCGGGCTGATATATTTCGCAATCTACGTTGCGGTCACCGCCTTGTCGGTGCCGGGTGCAGCGATCATGACACTGGGCGGGGGTGCCCTGTTTGGATTCTGGTATGGGCTGCTGTTGGTTTCCTTTGCCAGCAGTATCGGAGCTACGCTGGCATTCCTGGTATCGCGGGTCCTGTTGCGGGACTGGGTGCAGGGCAGGTTTGGTCGACATATAGGTGCGATTAATGCTGGCTTCGAACGAGACGGCTCGTTTTATCTGTTTTCTTTGCGCCTGGTGCCGATCTTCCCGTTTTTCCTGATCAACCTGTTGATGGGCTTACTGCCTATTCGTCCCGGACGCTATTATTGGGTGTCACAGTTGGGTATGTTGCCAGCCACTGCCGTGTACGTGAATGCAGGCACACAGCTGGGGCAGTTACAGTCGTTATCTGGCATCGTATCGGCGCCCCTGTTGGGTTCCTTTGCCCTGTTGGCTGTGTTCCCTTTTATTGCCCGATGGTTACTGGGCTATATGCAAACGCGACGTGTTATGCGCGCTTTTGTTCGTCCGGCAAAATTTGATAATAACCTTATCGTGATAGGCGCGGGATCGGCTGGCCTGGTGGCTTCGCTGATAGCTGCAACGGTGAAGGCCAAGGTGACGCTTATAGAGCGGCATCAAATGGGTGGCGACTGCCTGAACACAGGCTGTGTCCCCAGCAAGGCCCTGATTCGATCAGCCCGCATCGCCGAGTATGCGCGGCGGGCATCGGAATTTGGCCTGGCGCCGATGACAGTGAAGGTAGACTTCCCCGAGGTTATGGAGCGGGTGCAGCGGGTGGTTAAAACCATCGAGCCCCACGATTCGGTAGAGCGTTTTACCGAACTGGGGGTAAATTGTGTGCAGGGAGATGCCCGCATCATCTCACCCTGGGCGGTCGAGGTGAACGGTGAGGTTCTTACCGCGCGCAACATTATCATTGCCAGCGGCGCGCGACCCCGGGTGCCGGATATTCCGGGTTTGCAGCAACTTGATTACCTGACGTCGGATAATGTTTGGGAGATCAGGGAGTTGCCACAGCGACTACTGGTATTGGGCGGCGGACCGATCGGCTGTGAGTTGGCGCAAGCTTTTTCCCGACTGGGCAGTCATGTCATGTTGGTTACTCACTCCTCACGTATATTGCCCCGTGAGGATGCGGAAGTGGCGGCGCAGGTACTCACGTCATTTCAGCGGCAGGGGATGGAGGTACATATCGGCTACGACCCCCGTTCATTTACCGCCAGTGAAGATGGGCAAAGTGGCGTTTTTGCCACGGCTCAGGGAGAGCGTCAATTGCTCTTTGATCGCGTTTTGCTGGCGGTAGGGCGCAGCGCTAATGTCCAGGATATGGGGTTGGAGGCATTGGGTATCGGTTTGACACCTTCAGGTACGGTAGCCGTGGACGATTATCTGCGCACCGCGATGCCTAATATCTCCGCCTGCGGGGATGTGGCTGGACCCTATATGTTTACACACATGGCCAGTCACCAGGCCTGGTATGCAGCGGTGAACGCACTGTTTGGTCGGTTTCGAAAATTTAAGGTCGATTACGCAGTGGTGCCCTGGGCTACCTTTACTGATCCTGAGGTGGCGCGGGTGGGTCTCAATGAAAGCGAAGCCCAGCAGCGCGCCATCGCTTACGAGGTCACCCGTTATGATATCGATGACCTGGACAGGGCCATTGCCGATGGCGAGGCCTACGGTTTCGTCAAGGTGCTTACAGAGCCGGGGCGGGATCGAATCCTGGGCGCCACCATTGTGGGCTACCACGCGTCGGAACTGATTAACGAGTTTGTGCTGGCGATGAAGCACGGTATTGGACTGAACAAAATCCTGGCGACCATCCATATTTATCCCACCTTGAGTGAGAGCAATAAATTTCTGGCTGGGCAGTGGCGCAAGGCGCGCAAGCCTGAAAAATTACTGAACTGGGCGCAGCGCTATCACCGCTGGAATCGCAGTTAAGAGCGCTGGATTGATGTGATGAGCTATCCCTGGCATGTCTATATATTGCAGTGCGCTGACGGTTCACTATATACCGGTGTGGCCCGTGATGTGCAGAGGCGCTTGCTACAACACAACGGTGAGCGGGCCGGCGGCCCCAGGTACACCAGCGGCAGGCGTCCGGTGCAATTAGTGTGGTCGGACGGCGCTGCCGACCGCAGCGCTGCACAGCAGCGTGAGGCGGCCATAAAAAAGCTGAGCCGGGGTGAAAAACTGCAATTGATCGGTGGTTAAAGCACGCCGTTTTGCGCTTTAAACGTAGCCTGATTCTTCCAGGACCTGTTGCTGCTCAAGCCAGCTTTCTTCCAGTTGTTCTGCCTGTGATTTTAATTCACCTTCGCGCTTGAGCAGCTCTGCCAGCTCGCTTTTGCGTTCCTGGTTGTACAAGTCAGTGTCGCCCAATTGGCTTTGTAATTCGGCCTGTTCCGCTTCCACTGTCGCCATGGCCGCTTCCGTCTTTTTTACCTGGTTTATCAGTGGTCGCAGCTTGTCCCTTTGTGCCGCTGCATGCTGGCGCTTTTCTTTGCGGGAAGTATCACTGGTTTGCGCTTCGGGTTTGTCCACCTGGCGGTAACTGGAAAGAATCCAGCGTTCGTAACCTTCCAGGTCATCCTGGTATTCCTCGACTTCGCCGTCGTGCACCAGTAGCAGTTCCTCCACCGTATTGCGCAACATATGACGGTCGTGGCTGACCAGGATAAGCGCACCTTCATAGGACTGCAGGGCGACCTCCATGGCATGGCGCATGTCCAGATCCAGGTGGTTGGTTGGTTCATCCAGTACCAGCAAGTTGGGCCGCTGCCACACCACCATGGCCAGAGCCAGGCGCGCCTTCTCTCCGCCAGAAAAGCGCGCGATGGCGCTGGTGGCGGTGTCGCCGCGAAAGTTGAAGCCGCCCAGGAAATTGAGGATTTCCTGTTCGCGTGCTTCTGGACTGAGACGCTGGATATGCAGGGCGGGACTGGCCTGCATATCCAGCGCTTCCAGTTGCTGCTGATCAAAATACCCAATGCTGCAGTGTTCGCCGGTTGTGCGCAGCCCTGCGATTAGGGGCAGTTCACCAATCAGGCTCTTCAGCAGAGTAGATTTACCGGCACCGTTTCTGCCCAGCAGGCCATAACGACTGCCGGGGCGCAGTTGTAAGTTCACTTTACTTAATACGCTTACGGTGCCATACCCCAGCGCAGCCTCATCCAGTCGCAGCAATGGATCACTGCTGCGCTGTGGTGCCTGAAAACTGAAGTCAAATGGCGAATCTATATGAGCTGGTGCCAGGTTTTGCATCCGCTCCAGTTCTTTTAGTCGGCTCTGGGCCTGTTTCGCCTTGGTGGCTTTGTAGCGGAAACGCCTGACGAAGTCGTCGATTTCCGCGATGCGTCGTTGTTGTTTTTCGTAACTGGCCTGCTGATTGAGCAGGCGTTCGGCGCGCTGGCGTTCGAAATCGGAGTAATTGCCCTTATAGGTCTGTAGCTGTTGTTGCTCAATATGCAGAATGCGTTCACAGGTGGCGTCGATGAAATCCCGGTCGTGAGAGATCATCAGCAGAGTACCCTGATACTGTTGCAGCCATTGCTGCAGCCATAGAGTGGCATCCAGGTCCAGGTGGTTGGTTGGCTCATCCAGTAGCAGAATATCCGAGGGGGTCATCAACGCGCGAGCCAGGTTGAGGCGAATGCGCCAGCCACCGGAAAAGTCGCTGACCGGGCGGTTGGCGGCATTCGCGGCGAACCCCAGCCCCTGCAGCAGGCGCTCAGCACGCCGCTCGGCGCTGTAACCGTCGATTTCCTCCAGTTCGCTGTGGATGACGGCTGCCGCGTGGAACTCCTGGGCGGCTTCCAGGCGCAGCAATTCGTCCCGCTTGCGCGCCAGTTGCTCATCGCCGCGCCAAACATACTCACCAGCGGGCAGTGAGGTAGTGTGTATTTCCTGAGCCATATGCGACATGCGCAGTTTATTCATGCCTTCGATAGCGCCGGTATCGGCTATCAGTTCTCCCAGCAGCATGGAGAACAGGCTGGACTTGCCACTGCCATTAGCGCCTATCAGGGCCAGGCGTTGCCCGGGCTGAATGGTTACGTTGGCGCCTTCCAGCAGTAGTTTGCTGCCGCGGCGCAGTCCAATATCGCGTAGTATTATCATGAGGTCGCGAATTCTACCTGTAGCAGACGCTATGAGCCAGATGGATATTTTATGAGCAATCCTTTGTGGGAGTTCTCTTTGCACAATTACGCGCGGGATGGCGTGGCTGAATCTTGCCTCGCACTGCAGGACGGTTTTGGCATGGATGTAAACCTGCTGTTATATGCTGCGTGGGTGGCCACTGCAGACCGCAACTTGAGTGCGGAGCATCTGCTGGCGCTGCAGGCACTTATTGCGCCCTGGCGGGGTCGGGTAGTGCGCCCGCTACGCGCATTGCGCCAAGAGTGGCGTGATTACCCTGTGGCGAGCGCTATTCGCGGTAAAATCAAGGACCTGGAACTACTGGCGGAGCGCCAGCAGCAGGCGATGATGCTGGATTTTTATCACAACGCCATTGAGTTGCCAGCCGCGAAGTCCCCGTTACAGCAAAACCTGCAGCAAGTAGCGCAATTAAGCTGTCCGGGGAGTGATGATTGGGTGGGTGCAATTGCTGGGCTTACCCTGGTTTTGAGGGAGTGAGCCCAGGGGTGGCGTAAGGGCGAAACGGATAGTAATATGTGCGCCCATTGCGACATTCTTGCTGCCACCACGGACTTGAACGGGCGGTTACCGGTAAAACCCGGCGCCCGCCAGGGATTTCATTGGTCCCTGCTAGCCAGACCTCGCTTTGACAGGGGTATCTGAGATACCCACGGTTTTTTTGAATATGGAATAATTTTATGAAGAAGTACGCATTGCCGCTTGCTCTGGTCAGCGTTATCACACTGCAAGCTTGTAACCAAGAAGCATCTACCCCCGACGCGGCTGCTGTTGTAGCACCGGCCGGTATTACGTTGGACACTACGGAACAGCGTCTGAGCTATGGCATCGCATTTGGCCTTGGCCAGCGCATGGCCGCTGATGGCGTTCCCATGGATGCCGATGCCTTTTCTGCCGGTTTGACCGATGCATTGGAAGGCGCGGAGCCACTTTTGAGCCAGGAAGAGATTGCTGCTGAGATGCAGGCCTACCAGGAGAAGGCAGCCGCCGAGCAGGCTGCTGCCCAGGCTGTAGAGGGTGAAGCCAACCTGGCCGTAGCGGCCGCTTTTATGGCAGAAAATGGTGCCAGAGAAGGTGTTGTGACCACTGAGTCTGGCCTGCAGTACGAAATCCTTGAAGCAGGAGACGGCGCCAAACCTGGTGCTGAAGATACTGTAGAAGTACACTATGCCGGCACTTTGGTAGACGGTACCGAGTTTGATTCTTCCTATGGCCGCGGCCAGACCGTATCCTTTGGTGTTGGCCAGGTAATTGCCGGCTGGACTGAGGCTCTACAGTTGATGCCAGTTGGATCCAAGTGGAAGTTGGCCATTCCCCCAGAGTTGGGTTATGGCGCTGGTGGTGCTGGTCAGATGATCGGACCTAATGCGGCTCTGATCTTTGAAGTAGAACTGATTGCTATCCCCAGCCAGGCTGAAGCGGCAGCGGAACCTGCAGCTGCAGCAGAAGGCTAACCCGATAGCGGCGCCTGGTTATCGACCAGGCGCTTGTGTCTAGCGTGAAGACCCGCGATAAGCTGATCTTCCAGTACGAAGCGCGACTCCAGCACCTCTCCCAGGGCTGACAGGTCGCGCTTTATTTTTTCCTGGCGTCCCAGTGCGCTGCTGTATTTTTCCTCGTAGGCCATAATGACCTCGGTAGTGTCGCCGATGGCTGGCATTAATTTCTCGGCAATAGCTCCGCTGCCATCAGCAAAGGTTTCTGCCTCGTTAATCAACTCATGAAACACTTCAAAGTGTCCCGCTGAGACATAGTCCACCAGCAGTTCACACAGGGCCTGTTGGCGTTGTTGCAGCATTGCATCGTCCATGTCTACATCCAGCGCGACGGCGATTTCCGTGTATTTACCCAATAATTCTCTGCGCTCTTTCAACCAGCGGGTGAGCATGGTTTCTACAGTGGCAAATTGTTGTTGTGGATTGCTACTTCTGTGTGGCATCGCTTGATTCCCGGGAGTGAGCCTGCAAGTGGTAACTATACCTGATCGGGGTATTTACGAAAGGTTTGCCACAGGCAGGCCACGGTAGTCA
Organism: Halioglobus sp.; assembly: GCA_036961445.1. Lineage (GTDB taxonomy): Bacteria > Pseudomonadota > Gammaproteobacteria > Pseudomonadales > Halieaceae > JBALVO01. Next base: position 20,299 of record JBALVO010000005.1, on the reverse strand, counting down.
CCACAAATAACGCCAGGGTTTGCTCGGGGATGCTGAAGCCGAGAAAAGTCCACATTGTGTCAGCACAGTTGCCATCGCCCATGAATACAATATTCAGGGTTTCGCTAAAAGGGAGGGTTTCCAGCATGTATTCCAAGCTGGGGCCACAGGCAGGAACCTGATCCGGGGGCAGGTGTTGCAGCCATACGTGGCGTGCTGCGATGGCACCACCGGTGATGGCCGCCAGGGCGCACAACGCGCCGTATAATCGACGGCCCCAGCCGCTGGGATTGTGCAGCACTGCCATCAGGGCGAACACGCCCCACATTACTACAAAGACGCGCTGGCTCATGCACAGCGGGCAGGCTGCCAGGTCAAGAAACTCTTCGAGATAAAAACGCGCAAACAGCATCGAGCTTATGGATAGCAGTAGCAGGGCGAAAAAAACCAGCCGCGGGGAGATTGCTTGTAACATCGGTATGGAGTTCCTTGCTATGGATGGTGGCTAACTTAGGGGCTTTTGTCCTCAAGTGCAATATTCGATGCTCTCATAATGGCTTAGTTGGTCAGCAGTGAAGCGCTGTAGTTCCGGGTAGAATGCCAGAAAAGCCTGCTCCAGCATGGGTTGCGCTGGCGATAATTCCCGCTCGATATCATCAAACGGGTTGTGGCGTTTGAAGCGTTGCCCGATGCGCCTGGCGGTGGCTGGTACCGTTTGCCATTGTAGATACAGGCCCAGGATGTCGTATTCGATCATGCGCGCCAGCATGTTGCGCGAGCCATCACTCAGGTGATCTGCATGATCGGTCAGGGCACGATAGACTTTATCGTTGAAATCAGGCAGTGGAATATCTGAGAAATCTGACCAATGCAGGCTGAGATAATGATCAAAACTCAGGTCTATAAGGATGCCAGCATAGCGGCGCAGTGACTGGGGCATATCCCTGCGCAATTGCGCGACGACCCGGTGATTGTCGGTATAGGCATCAATGGCTCTATGCAGTTTTACTCCGCGCTCGATAGCGTGGGGCAGGTCACCCCGTAAGGGACCCTTGTAATAGTCGCCCTCCAGACCTCCGGCAATCAGGCCGTGGTCTGGCCAGGCCAGGTGGAAGTGGGCCAGGAAGTTCACCCCGACATGGCCTAGAGCGTTTGGTACTGGGAGAAGAAATTATCCAGATATTTTTCGAAATCGATATCATCTGACTGCTCGATGTCGGCCTGTGCCGCGAGGGAGTCACGGGTCTCACGTTCAAAGGTGGCCTGTATCTCGGGTGCAAGGGGGCGCTTGCGAAAGTACTCAGCCCAGCGTTGGCTATAGGCCAGGGCCAATCGAAAGAAGGGCAGGTCCTGTTCGCGCATCTCGCGCAACACGCGCGCAGAAGGCGTCAGCTCCGGATCGGCAATCTTGGCGGCCTGACTACCCAGGCTGGCACTGTATTCGCTATTGTCCAAGGCGCTGTCCAGTAATTCCGCAATCGGTCCCATGCTTGCCAGCAGTTCGTCGGCCCATTGGGGCAGTGAGACGGTGCCAGAGCAGTTGTTAAGTTGCAGTCCCGGTTCGCGCCCGCGGTTCACCACTGCCTCCAGGTTGGCTGCCTGTATTTTCTGTTCTGTGTCGTCGCACGGCGGGCTATCTTCCAGTAAGCAATAGACCAGGAAGGTATCGAGAAAACGAATCTGCTCCGCATCCAGGCCCACTGCGGTGAAAGGACTGACGTCCACGCACCTGACTTCGATATATTCGATGCCCGCCCTGACCAGCGCATTAAGCGGCGTTTCACCGGCATTGGCCACACGTTTGGGGCGAATAGGGCTGTAAAATTCATTCTCGATCTGCAGCAGGCTGTCATTGAGTTGCTGGTAGTCCCCGCCTTGACCACAGGGGATGTCCCTATACTCCTCATGCGGCTGCAAAATGGCTTCGTGCAACGTTGCCACATAATTATCCAGGGAGTTGTAGCATACGTTAAGGTTCTTTTGAGCGTCGCTGTTGTAGCCCAGATCGCCCATGCGCAACGCGGTGCTATAGGGCAGATAGAGGCTGTGGCCATTTTTGTCAAAGGCCTGTAAATCGTGATTGTCACGCCCTTTGAGGAAAGTGCTGCACACTGCAGGCGAGGCCCCAAACAAATAGATCAACAGCCAGGAGTAGCGGTGAAAATTGCGGATTAGCCCCAGGTAACGCTCGCTTATGTAGTCGGTTATTGCACCCGGTTTGCCCGCCTCCAGCCAGGCCTGGTCCCAGTAGGCCTGGGGCATGGAGAAGTTGTAATGGATCCCGGCAATAGCCTGCATCAAGCGACCGTAGCGATGACCGAGGCCATAGCGATAAACGGTTTTCATACGCGCTACATTAGAACTGCCGTACTGGGCGACGGGGATACTCTGGTCACCACTGACGATGCACGGCATGCTGGCCGACCAGAGTATTTCATCGTCCAGGTGCTGGTACACAAAGCTGTGTACGTTTTCCAGGGTCTCCAGGCTGCCTTCGATGCTGCTGCTCACCGGAGTAATAAACTCCATCAGTGCTTCTGAATAATCAGTGGTGATTGAGGGGTGCGCCAGAGCGGACCCCAGTTCTAGCGGGTGTGTTGTCTGGGCCAGCTTGCCATCGGCTGAGATACGCAGGCTTTCTTTTTCAATACCACGCTTAATGCTGCTCAGTACTTTGCGAGCATCGAAATTTGCCAGTGCCTGCAATTGGTTTTGCAAATGGGATGACAAGGGGAACTCCTGTGGGTAAGCGGAACTAGCAGTTTGATTCGGGGCCGGGTTGACCCATGACGGCAGTTCGAGACGGGCACAAGTGTATATGCCAATGCCGGTGGAGTACAGTTGCGCAGGGGCGTGATGCTGGCAGCGCTATTTCTCGACTTTCTGTACGGTAGGCACTTGCCCGGCGGCGGCAAACTGCTAGAGTAGCCAGAGCTGCAGTTGAATAATTGGCTGCAAACAATAACAAGCAGGGGATAGAGCGTGAGAATAACCGAGTGGCTCAAAATTCTTTCTAACGAGGGTGGCTCAGACCTTTACCTGAGCACGGGCGCGCCGCCCTGTGCGAAGTTTCAGGGAGAGCTCAAGCCTATTGCCAGTGAGATTATGCAGCCCGGCGAAATCAAGGATATCGCCTACGAAATCATGGATCCCACCCAGCAGGCCGAATTCGAGACGGAGTTGGAGATGAATCTTGCTACTTCTATCTCCGGTTATGGACGCTTTCGAGTCAATATATTTGTGCAGCGCAACGAAGTGGGCATTGTGGCCCGTAATATCGTGGCTGATATCCCTAAATGGCAGGATCTGCGCTTGCCCACCATCCTGACGGATGTGGTGATGCGTAAGCGCGGGCTGGTACTCTTTGTCGGGGCCACCGGCTCAGGTAAATCCACTTCCCTGGCTGCGCTCATCGATTACCGCAATAGCAATAGCAGTGGGCATATTGTGACGATCGAGGATCCAGTGGAGTATGTGCACAACCACAAGAAGTCCATTGTTAACCAGCGCGAAGTTGGGGTAGATACCCGCAGTTGGCATAACGCCCTGAAAAATACACTGCGCCAGGCGCCGGATGTAATACTGATCGGTGAGATCCGGGATCGGGAGACCATGGAGCACGCCATCGCGTTTGCTGAAACTGGTCACCTTTGTATATCCACACTGCATGCCAACAATGCCAACCAGGCCCTGGACAGAATCATCAACTTCTTCCCCGAGGAGAGGCGACCACAGCTATTGATGGACATGTCGATGAACATGCAATGCATTGTGTCCCAGCGACTGATTCCTACTACCGACGGCAAGCGCTGTGCCGCCATCGAGGTGTTATTGGGAACCCCCATGATCTCCGATCTTATCCTCAAGGGTGACATAGACGGAATCAAGGAAGTGATGCAGAAGTCAGAAAATATAGGTATGAAGACCTTTGATACCGCGTTGTTCGAGCTCTACCAGGAGGGGCTGATTAGCGAAGATGAAGCGTTGCGTAATGCCGATTCCCCCAATAATGTCCGACTCAAAATCAAGTTCGCCAAGGAGGGTGGTGAACTCGATGAAAACGGCTCCATGGGATTCAGCCTGGAGAGCCTGGAGGACGAAGAGGACGGGATGTTTCAGAGCTGATTAACGGCGGCGTGTGGCCTGTTTTACTCGGCAGTATCCATCCAGGTCAGCAGGGCGACCCAGCTATCGATATCGGAATCACCGGCATTCATTAACTTAAAGCCAGCTGACCATATATACAGCGGATCATCACTAGGTCGACTCCAGCGAACTTCACCCGCCAGGTAGAGAGTCTCGTCCGAATCAGGCAGTTGCACTCCAATCTGCAGGATTGCGCCTACTGTCAATTCCTGTTTCAGATTGACCCGCAAGCCACCGCGAGAGGCGTCCAGTGTTTTACATATAGCGACTTCACCGGATTCTTCGCTGCCCACCTTGGGCGACACCAGTTCGATAAATATTCTGCTTTGGAGGGGGAGTCGCAGGTGCTCTCTCTTTTCCTCAGACATGCATCAATGATCCCTTATTCACTCGTCGAGTTGAGTTCTTGCCAGTGTCACTTTGTCGCGGAAGTTGGAGCTGGTTTGCAGAATGTCGACCAGACCATCATCCATGAGTTTGAGTAACATCCGCTTGCTTAGTTCACGCATCTTGATCCCTTCGCGGTTTACAAAAATATAGTTGTCCCTCTTGCGATCGTGCACCGCAAGTTTTGCCATGAGCGGGGTATCGCCATCATGGAAACCCAGCCACGCTCCCATTGGTAAATCCAGCGCCTTTCGTTGCAGGGCTTCAGGTACCGGTTCGTTGGCAGCGGATTGTTTGAAAGTGGACGCCACGCCGACATGATCTATTGTGTTCGCCGCTGTTGGTTCTGCAGCTGCCGGTTCTGTGGTGGATGATTTCACCGGGGCTGGCACCACCGCGGCTGATTCCATCGGGGCTGGCTCCACCGCGGCTGATTCCATAGCGGCCATTCCCATTGCAGCAAAATCTACAGTGACAGACTCGCTTACTGTGTTTTGGAAGTCATCGCCAGTGACAACGTCATGCAAAGATGACAGTTGGTCCGGTTGTAATTCTGCTGGTTCATCTATCAGGGTAGCTGCTAGTTGCTGTTCGCGTTGGCTGTGTTGTGCCGCTGCGTTGGACAGAACCTCGACCTGCTCAGTAGATTTTATACCGGCAGCAGCGGCCAGGCAGGCGCTGAAACTGGCCCCGCTGCGCAGCCGCACGACATTATCTGCGGCGAGCAAGTCGGCGAATTCCTGATATGCCAGCTGCAGTGCCTTAACCCCGGCTTGATTGGTAAACAGCAGTTGCTGTTCGTGTTCCATTTTTAATATCAAGTGAACGCGCAGGATCTCCTGCGGGCCGGTAGTAATACGAAACCATTGACCGGGTTTGATGCGATCCATTGCTTCAAAGTCATCGGGAGCGGCATTCACTTTCTCGGTGTCCACCGCTATGAGCGAGATTTTTTCCAACTCCAGGGTTTGCTGGCGCAGGATACGTAGATGAGCGAACTCTATCAGGCCAACAGCGTCGTCTACTGCTTCGTTATCATGTTGCAGACTGAGTAATAGCTTCCTGATGTCTTTTGGAATCTGGGTAACAGCGGCGAAGATTAGCTGCCTCCGATCTTCTGCCTGGTCTTCTGTCGGAGCCTGTAGCGAATCGAGCAGGGTATCTGTGGTTGCCGACATCAATGCCCACGCGTCGGAATCGGCGCCAGACTTCAGCAACACCAGTTGAGCGCTGGTATACCATGGCCCCTTGAGGAAGTCTCCTACCGAGACAGGCGCCGAGAATTTTTCCAATGCGGAATTGATCATTTGTGCTGCTTGACGCTTAACATCGGCCGTTTTGAGCCGGCCCTGTTCGGTTTCTATCACGCGCTGGCTCATGCGACTTGCTCTGTCCTGATCCCGTTCGGCTACGGTAGCCAATTCAGTGCTCAGCGCTGACAGGTCAATGTTCTGGTTATCAAACCAGGTCAGAGCCGTGCCCACCATGCTAGCGACCTGTCGCTCCAGGGACTTGGCGGCTCTGCCCAGCTGGGGTTGCCAACCGATCGCGCTGGCCTGCAGTGTATCCAGTAGCTGGTGCATGGGGTGGGCGCCAGGTACAAGAAACTCGGGGTCGGTTAATGCCAGTGCCGCCGTCAGGGATTGCAAAGGACGCACCTGTGACGCCAGCGGTTCTTCCAGCGGAAAGTGTTGCTCCCAGCTGCGCAGTGCGACCCCGAGCCATTGCAGCACAGCCGCTTGCCCGGGTGTTGGCAGAGCCGGGTCGCCAAGCGCCTCGGCTTGAAGCAGAATGCTCTCCAGCGGTGTGAGGCCAAAATTGTCAGTGTTTTTGATGTACCGCAGCAACTCATTCTCGGCCATAGCAGGCGGGTTTCCCGCAACACCGGATTTATCGATATAGCGCTTCAGCACCAGCTCTTGCAGCGAACACGATAGAGGGAAATGTCTGGCGTTCAGTTTCAGTTGATAAGCTTCCAGATGATCATTGCTATAAGGTAGCCCCACAGTACTGCCAGAAGGATCAGTCGCCATTTGGCCGGCGGCGGCTTTTCTTTCTGTGTCTGGCCTTTATCCAGGTTAAATGATCCGCAGGCGGGGCATTCGCCTGCTTGACCGCTTACTTTTCCGCGATAGCTGCAATCTTTGCAGAAATAAGCCATAAGAGTTATCCGGTGCTCTTTAGAAGTTGATCGACGATCCGTTCCAATTGTTTAAGATTATTGCATTCGGCGCTAAAATGACAGGCACTGAGGTAGCGCAGCATTTCCGAATCGCCTGTGCCCCAGGCTCTGCGCGACTCCGGGTTTAACCAGATGACCTGTCGTGAGCGCTGATAAATACTTTGCATGATTTCCAGCTTGGGGTCGCCTTGGTTATTACGGGCATCCCCGAGGATAATTACCGTGGTATTGCTGTTAATGTCATTCAGCGCTAGTTTGGCGAAGTCCATCAGGCTGTTGCCATAGTCTGTGGCCCCGCCGTATTTCCAATTAACCAACTCAATAGCCTTTTCTACCGGGTAGTCATCGAAAAAATCGCTGACCTCTCCCAGGTGACTGGAAAAAGCGAAACTCCTCACTTTCGGCAGCACGTCCTGGAGGCTGTAAAGAAATAACAGCAGGAATTTGGCGTACGCCGCAACTGAGCCACTGACGTCACACACGGCCAAAATTTGTGGTTTTTCTTTGCGTACCTGGCGCCAGTAAGTATTGAACATCACCCCGTCGTTGGGGATGCCCTTACGGATGGTTTTGGGCATGTTTAACTGACCGCGCTTTACCTGCTTGCGCTTGCGGGAGTGGCGGCTGGCCAATTTTCTGGCCATTTTTCTTATTATTTCATGCACTTTGTGCAGATACATATGTTCGATGTTGTTGAGTCGAGTTTTGCTCAGGATGTCATCCATGAACTGCCGTGTTTTCCCCTCTGCATGCATCAGGTACTCGCGTTCCACATGATCGCGCACCCGCTCGCGCAGGATATCCCGGTAGCGCTGCACTAGCGGCAAGGCTGGATTCTCCGCCCGTTCCAGTTCTATCACCGCATTACGTATGTGCTCCTCCCCCAGTTCGTCGAGTATTTTGCGGGTGAACTGGCCTTTTTGTGTGAACATCTGGATTTGCTGCAGACCTACCCGTTCCCCGGCCTGGCCTATCGCCACGGTGAGTTCATTGCGATCGTTTTGCTCCAGGCTTTGCATCAGGGGCGATTGCAGCAGCGATTGTAGCGTTGGGTTGTCCTGTGCGGCCATTTCCAGGGGCGATAAATCTCCGGCAGCATCGGTCGGGTCCGTTATCGTATTGTCAGCCGCGTCAGTATCCGAATCCGCGCCGGAGTCAGTGTCGTCCTGGCTGGCCTCTGCAGATAGCTCAGTGTCGGAAAAATCGGCCAGCTCGTGGTGAAAGAATCGGTCGAAGCATTTCAGGAAGATCAGCTCTTCCTCGGGCGATTTGGCCAGTGTCATGGCCAGTCCGTCGCGCAGCAGGTTGCGATCGGCGTACCCGAGCGTGGCCGCAACATCGACTGCGTCCAGCGATTCGGCCGGGGAAACCCTTACATCATGGCTGCGTAGTACCTGAATGAAGCTGACAAGATTTGATTGCATGGCTTATGTGCTTCGATACCCGGGCTGTTTAGTCGATTGTGCCAGGTGCCGGCTTTCCCCGTGTTTAATTGCTGACACTGGCACTATCGCGAACCAGGCTGCGCAGTTCTGTGTCGGTGACTTCGATGTCGTCCTCGAATTTAAGTAATACATTCAGTGTGCTGCGCACCAGTTCTTCGTCCAGTTGATCGGCATGCATAAGTAGCAGACTGCGTGCCCAGTCGATAGTTTCCGATATAGCGGGAACTTTCTTCAAATCCAGCTGGCGCAGTGAGTGCACAAACTCTACCAGTTGGTGGCGCAATTGATCATCCACATCGGGCACACGGCTGCGGATAATACGCTCTTCCAGTTCCACCGTAGGAAAGGGGATATACAGGTGCAGGCAGCGTCGCTTCAGCGCGTCGGAGATCTCCCTTGAATTGTTACTGGTAAGAAATACCATCGGCGTAGTCGTCGCTTTTACCGTGCCTATTTCGGGGATGGATATCTGATAATCAGAAAGGATTTCCAGAAGTAGGGATTCGAATTCATAATCGGACTTGTCCACCTCGTCTATCAGCAATACCGCTCCCTTTTCCTGTTGCATGGCTTTTAGCAACGGACGGGGTTCGAGAAAGTCCTCAGAGTAAAATATGTCACCGAACTGGTGTAAGCGCTCCACGGATTCTGCCAGGCCATGAGCACCCTGTAGCAGATCTCCCAGTTTCTCCTTAAGCACCTGGGTGTAGAGCAGCTGTTTGCCATATTTCCATTCATACAATGCTTTGGCCTCATCCAGCCCTTCGTAGCACTGCAGGCGTATGAGGGGAAGATCCAGCAGCATGGCTGTAGTTTTGGCTAGCTCGGTCTTGCCGACTCCGGGTGGGCCTTCTACCAGTACTGGTTTGCGCAGCTGAAAAGCAAGGAAGACAGAAGTGGCTATTTTGCGACTGCAAATATAGCCGTAAGATTCAAAGCCCTGTTCTATTTCTTCGATCGATGCCAGTTGTGGAAAATCTTTTTTCTGCACGGAATTACCTCAGGTCAGGGCGAGCTATTGTACGCGAACAGCAGACTCAGGACACGACTGGCGTGCCCCTAACCGCTAACCACCGGTCATGTTCATGAAGCGCAGAATGTCGGGTTCAGCGCGATTATCGAAGTAGTGACGTTCCGGTTTTACCGCCATGGCGTCGACGATAGCCCACTTGAGCTTCTGCGGGGTGTAGTCGGCGCTGCGCAGTACTGCGCGCAAATCCACCGAATGTTCATTGCCAAGGCATAATAACAGGCGTCCCTCAACGGTGACCCTGACCCGGTTACACAGGTGACAAAAATTATTGCTGTGGGGCGAAATAAAACCGACCCTGGTTTGACTGTCAGCCATGCTGAAATAGCGAGCGGGGCCGGCACTGCCCTGGGGTTCTCCCAGTGATTCAATGGTATATTTTTCGCCAATGATAGTGCGTAAATCATCGGAACTGCAGAAACTCAAGGCCCGGTCGTGTTCATCGATGAGGCCCAGGGGCATTTCTTCGATGAACGCTATATCAATACCGCGCTGACGAGCGAATTCTACCAGGTCCAGTACTTCGTCCTCATTGCGACCCTTTAATATCACCGCGTTGATCTTGATACGTTCAAACCCGGCAGCAATGGCGGCATCGATACCGGCGATAACCTGGTCCAGATTGCCATGCCGGGTCAACTGGCGAAATTTTCGTGGATTAAGGCTATCCAGGCTGATGTTAATACGCTTTAGGCCATGGTTATGAAGTTCACTGGACAATCGCTGTAGCTGCGAACCATTGGTCGTCATTACCAGTTGCTCAAGTCCGTCGAGCCGACCCAGTCGTTCGATTAATGACATGACGTTATTGCGTATCAGTGGTTCGCCACCGGTGAGTCGGATTTTTCCCACGCCAAGCTCTACGAATGCCTGAGCGACCCGGTATAACTCCTCAAGTGTCAGTACCTCCGGTTTTGGCACAAATGTCATGTCTTCAGCCATGCAATAAACACAGCGAAAATCACAGCGATCGGTGACGGACAGCCGCACGTAGTCCACGCGCCGCTCGAAGCGGTCAATCAATTGGTTGGGTAGCTCTCTCATAATGCCCGACAGTGTAGTCGTTCGTAGGGCGGGACTCTAGTGCGGGGTTTACATCAGACGGTGCTGGAGTATATGTTTGCTGCGACGTTGACGGTGATGGAGTTTTTGATGCCAGTAATGAATACATGGCGGTAACGCGTAGCTGGGCCTTGTGGCTGGGCCCCCTGGTGGCTGCTGCTGCTGCAGCAGCCCTTAAAGTGCTGGGATACAGCGACCACATGGTCATTGTAGGTTGTGTCGCTGTGCTGTGCGTACTGTGGTGGGTATTGGAGCCAATTCCCATTCCAGTGACCTCCTTGCTGCCCCTGGCCGTTTTGCCGCTAATGGGGGTTTTGACCGCAGCCGAGGTAGGGCAGGCATACGGGTCGCCGTTGATACTTTTACTACTGGGTGGATTTTTGTTGTCCAAGGCGATGGAGCACTCTGGCGCGCATCGACGTATTGCCCTGGGTATGGTTGGCGTGTTTGGCGCTTCCAGCGGTCGCCGCCTCGTTATGGGGTTTATGGTTGCGGCCGCTGTGCTTAGTATGTGGATCTCCAATACCGCAACGACATTGATGTTATTACCTGTGGCACTGGCTGTGCTGGATGCCACCAAGCAAAAAGAGGTGCTGGCCGCGCCATTATTACTGGGCATTGCCTATGCTGCCAGTGTCGGCGGTCTTGGTACGCCTATAGGCACGCCGCCCAACCTGATTTTCATGCAGATCTATGAGCAAACGACCGGAGAGTCGATCAGCTTCACCCGTTGGATGAGTTGGGCGCTACCGGTGGTGATTATCATGGTACCGGCAATGGCAATGCTGTTGACGCGCAATTTGCGCGGTGCACTTGACGTGCAGATGCCCGAGGTCGGTTCCTGGACCGCGTCGGAGCGCAGGGTGATGACCGTTTTTGGCCTTACCGCCCTGGCATGGATTACACGCAGTGAACCCTTTGGTGGCTGGAAAGTCTGGTTGGATTTACCCCAGGCGAATGATGCTTCGGTAGCACTACTGGCAGTGATTGTTATGTTTATTGTGCCCGATGGCAAAGGGCAGCGGCTGTTGAGCTGGGAGCGCGCCACTACCATACCCTGGGGCGTTTTACTGTTGTTTGCCGGAGGTATATGTCTGGCCAAGGGCTTCGTTAATTCCGGCCTCAGTGAATTGATGGGACAGTGGCTGGCGGGCATGACGCGCATCCCGGTGTACGCATTGATTGGTATTATTTGCCTGATTGTCACCTTTATGACCGAGGCTACCTCCAACACGGCCAGTACTACTTTACTGATGCCTGTATTGGCCGCCGCAGCGCTGGCAGCCGGGATCGCTCCCGAGATATTGATGGTCCCGGCGGCAATGAGTGCCAGTTGTGCCTTTATGTTGCCGGTAGCTACCGCACCCAATTCCGTGGTGTTTGGCAGTGGTCTGATTTCGATCTCACGCATGGCGCGTGAGGGACTATTATTGAATGTGCTTGGTGCACTGGTCATCAGTGTGGTGTGTTATGTCGCACTCACTTGAATAAGGCGCAGCAGGTAGCGGATACCGAGCGGGAACGATTAGCGGGAGCCATGTAGCTGGCCCCCGCGATACGATGACTTAAAGTAAGCCCATAATGGTATCGGCTGAGCTCACGTCTACACCAGCTCCTGGCTCGACATTGAGGTGAGTGATACTACCGTCTTCCACGATCATTGCGAAACGCTGACTGCGAGTGCCCAGCCCAAAGCCACTGCCATCCAGCTCCAAACCCAGTGCCGCAGTGAATTCACCATTGCCGTCAGCCAGCATGAGCAGCTCTTCGGCGTTTTGTGATTTGCCCCAGGCATCCATAACAAAGGCGTCGTTCACAGACATGCATACAATGCTGTCGACGCCCTTGGCCTTGATCTTGTCGGCATTGACGACATAGCCGGGTAGGTGGGTCAGGCTACAACCTGGTGTGAAAGCACCGGGTACGGCGAATAAAACCACCTTTTTGCCGGAAAAAATCTCGTCAGTAGTGATATCCGCAGGGCCCTTATCGCTCATTGTCTTCATAGTACACGTGGGGATACTGTTTCCAACTTGAATGGTCATGCTACGCTCCTTGATATGTCTGGTGATAAGTGAACAGAAATAATAGCAGATGACTGGCGAAACACACTGTCCGTTGTGCACCGACGCAGATATTTCTGCCTACGTTGCCGATAAACGCCGCCATTACCTGTACTGCGGTGTTTGTGGCCTGGTTTTTGTGCCGTCTGTTTTTTTTCTGCAGCCGCAGGCGGAGCGCGCGGTATACGACCTGCACCAGAACGAGATAACAGACCCTGGATACCGGGCATTCCTGTCGCGTCTGGCCGTGCCACTACTGCAGCGCATAGCTCCTGGTGCCCGGGGACTGGATTTTGGTTGTGGCCCCGGCCCGGCGCTGGCACAGATATTGATGGCAGGGGGTGCGGGACACGTTGCCTTATACGATAGCTTTTATGCTCCCGATGAACGTGTGCTGGATGGGCAGTATGATTTCATCTGCGCCACCGAGGTAGTGGAGCATCTGCATCAACCGGGGAGGGAGTTGGATCGTCTATGGTCCTTGCTGCAACCTGGGGGATGGTTGGCATTAATGACCAAGTTGGTGCTGACCAGGGCCGCTTTTGCCAATTGGCATTACAAAAACGACCCCACTCATGTGTGTTTTTTCAGTGCGAAAACCTGGCAATGGTGGGCTCAGCAGCACGGCGCCAGTCTGGAAATAATTGGCGCAGACGTCATTTTATTGCGTCGGGACTGAGTACGTCTCAGGGGGAGCTCTGTAGCATGGTGGCGTAAATCGTCTCACAATCGCGGTAAAAATCGAGTTCGTCGTCTCCCAGGTATGGGGCGACCATAGTGAGTAATTGCAGGACGCCCTGGTGAATGGTGACCTGGGGCGGGCGGTCGTCATGTAGCAATTGGTCGTAATTGAACCAAAACGTGAGATTCAGGGTCATGTTGTCCACCAGGCCCAGTAGTTGTTGGTCCTTGGCATCGATCACCGCCTGTCGCAGCAGGGTTTGGCAAATGGCATACAAGGCGGCACGTTTGAGTTGAATAAGCCGTTTGAAACCGCGTTTCACGTCGGGATAACGCTGCAGGATGTTATCCAGGTTGTAGTATAAAAAACGGTATTGGTACATCTCTTCCATCACCACGTAGAGGTAGTACCAGTTGTCTTCCACATTGTTGCGATCAGCGCTCAGAGGTTGCTCTATGGGAGCGGTCAGGGTGTGGCTCAGGGCCTGCTCATACTGCTGAAATAATTCCGCAATGATTTGATCCTTGCCCTTGAAATGGTAGTAGAGGTTGCCTGGGCTGATATCCAGTTCATTGGCAATATCGATCGTTGTGGTATCCGCCTCACCTTCCTCGTTGAACAGCGCAAGGCTGGTGTGAAGAATTCGGTCCCTTGTTTTCATGGCATGCAGTGGTCAGGATTTACGCTTGCTGGTGGCCGCTTTCCCTGTGGTGCTCGCCTTTTTCCTCGTGCTGGTTTTCTTTACCGTGGTTTTGGTCGCCGCCTTCTTTTTGGCCGCCGGTCGGGACGCGCTGGTCTTCACGGCCGCTTTAGATTTCTTTGCCGCGGTGGTTTTACGAGCCGCAGGCGCCTTGGCTATGCCTTGCGCAGCCAATGCCTTGCTTAGCTTGTCTACTTTTCGGGTGAGTTGATCCACTTTTTTATGCAGGACATTCAGGTCCTCGATGCGAGCCGGGCGCTGCATGTGGAAATTTTCACGCACGCGATTAATGCGTTCCTCTACAGAATTTCTGGCTGCAACGGTGGTCTCCAGGACTTCCCTGGCGTCATCTTCGAGTGCGGTGCCCGCTTTTACCAATTCACGGAATAGCTTGGGCGGCTCCTTGCCGACCTTCTCCAGTCTGCCTTGCGCATCTTCCACAGCTTTGCCATAGGCGCCTACGCCGGCTAACCAAATGTTCTTTGCTATTTCACTAGCTTTGTCAGTGACTTTACTCTTTTCGTCAGCCATGCCGTCTGCCCTCCATCGTTTGTAGGTTGATTTGGAGATGCCGCAATGCGGTCGACCATTAAACCAGATTATCGGGCAAAAAAAAGGGGGCCACTAAGTGGCCCCCCAAAAAACCCCTGACATGCAAGGATAAGTGGTCCTGGATGGGATCTATTTACGCAGCTTTCTTGAAGCCAACGTTCTTTTTCAGGTCTGCAAAACGAGCTTTTGCTTTCTCTAACTGCTTGTCGAGCTTCTTGCGGTCAGTCAGGCTGTCCAGCTCAATCTTGGGCAGTTCGATGTCATCGATACGACCTTTAGCGACTTTCTCGACTTTCTTGCCGCGCTTAACCAGCTCTTTGTACATTTTGTCAGCTTTCTTGCGACGCTCTTCCAGTTGGTCCTGCATGCTGCTGAACTGGTCCTGGGCTTGGTCGAAAGCTTTGCCGTAAAAACCGAGGCTAGCCAGAAAAGCATTGCGTCCAGCTTCCTGGGCGCGAGCGGCGAAATCAGGTGTTGATTTCTTGCTGATAGTCTTGCGCTTGGCAGTAGCAGGCTTGGCTTTGGCGGCAGCAGGCTTACGCTTGGCGGCGGGCTTGCGCTTGGGGGCAGCTTTAGTTGCAGTTGCAGTCTTTGTTTCTTCGGCCATGGTTCAACTCCTCAAGTACTATTAATTTGTGGGGTATCCCACTAGTTCGAGAGTAGATTACGGGAAAAAATTAGAATAAACATACTAGAAACAGCGGAATATTTTCACATTGCCGGCTGCTGGTGGCGCAGTAGCGCAAATAAGCAGGCCAGCGCAAAGTTGGCCTGTTTAAAGTAGCGCTGAGGTATTAGCTGGCTTTGGGTCCCGCGGCAATAATGGCGGCAGAGACATCGAAGTTCTTTATATTTTTCTCAAACAAGGCGGCGAGTGTGCCAGCCTGTTCGTCGTAGGCCGCGGTGTCGTCCCAGCCCGCTCGGGGATTGGTGAATTTGGCATCCACACCCGGAATCTCGGTGGGGAAATCAAGGTTGAGGATATCCAGGTGCTCGGTGGGTGCATCTAGCAATGCACCGCTTTGAGCTGCCGCTACTATTGCTCGCGTAACCGGGATGGGAAAACGAGCGCCGGTGCCCCCTGGAGCGCCTGAGCCGCCGGTCCAGCCGGTATTAACCAGATACACCTGACTGCCGAAGTCTTCGATACGCTTCATCAGCAGCTCTGCGTAATCGCCTGCCGGACGAGGCATAAATGGAGCGCCAAAGCAGGTGGAGAACGTCGGATGAATTCCCGCTTCCGCTCCCAGTTCGGTAGAGCCAACACGTGCGGTATAGCCACTGAGGAAGTGAAATGCCGCGGCTTCTTTGGACAGGATTGATATAGGCGGCAATACACCGGAAACATCGCAGGTCAGGAAAATCACGCATTTGGGTTCGCCACCACTATTGGTTGCGGTGCGCTTGTCTACGTGTTCCAGCGGATAGCAGCAGCGGCCATTCTCGGTGAGGCTGGTGTCGCAGTAATCGGCGTGGCGTGCATCATCCAACACAACATTCTCGATGATGGCACCAAAGCGGATGGCATCCCAGATTACCGGCTCATTTTTTTGGCTCAAATCGATGGTTTTCGCGTAACAGCCACCTTCGAGGTTAAATACAGAACCCTTGGCCCAGCCGTGCTCGTCGTCGCCGATCAGGTAGCGTTCGGGGTCGGCTGACAGGGTTGTTTTACCCGTGCCCGAGAGCCCGAAAAACAAGGTTGTGTCGCCGTCTTCGCCTACGTTCGCACTGCAATGCATGGGCATTACGTCTTTTTCCGGAAGCAGGAAGTTTTGTACCGAGAACATGGCTTTCTTCATCTCGCCGGCATAACGCATCCCGGCCAGCAGCACTTTGCGTTGGGCAAAATTGATAATGACCACGCCCTCAGAATTGGTGCCATCGCGCTCGGGGTCACACACAAAACTGGCCACGTTGAGGATGTTCCACTCCGGTTTGCGGCCGCCATTATAGCTATCGGGGCGGATAAACATGTTGCGACCGAACAAGGATTGCCAGGCGGTTTCGGTGCTGACTTTCACTGGCAGATAGTGGTCGCTGTGTTCTCCTACGTGCAGATGGGAGACAAAATGATCGCTACTGGCGAGGTAGGCTTCAACCCGCTCCCACAGGGCCTCAAATTTGTCGCCCTCAAATGGGCGGTTGACGCTGCCCCAGTCGATACTGTCCTCAGTGCTGCGCTCCTTCACCACGAAACGATCAGCGGGTGAGCGTCCGGTGCGCTTGCCGGTCGTTACTAGCAGGGCGCCAGTGTTGGCCAGTATGCTTTCACCACGCCTGAGTGATTCTTCAATCAGCTTGGAAGGCGCCAGGTCGGTGTGTTCCAGGGCGGTCTGTATATCTGCGGTCATTATCTGTCCTGTCGTTTTAAGCGCTGGCCTGCGGAGCCGCGATGCGCCTTTTCTCGTTCTTTTGGGGGGCGTAATTATGTCAGAATCACAGCGTTATGCGAAATATATTGGTTATAATTCCGGCGAATTCCGCTCACGTCGATGATCAATGCAATCTCGACGTCTCTGAACCTCCCAAAATATCTACCAGGTCTTCCCTTGTGAACCGATATTGCTGATTGCAGAACTCGCAGTCCATGGTGATGCTGCCCAGTTCCTGCAGTAATTCCTCAACCTCCGCTGCCTGCAGTGAGGCCAGCGCATTGCGGGTCCTTGCTCTGGAGCAACTGCAGCGAAAAGACACCGCAGCCGGGGGAAATACGCGCAGCGGCTCTTCGTGGTAGAGGCGGTGCAGCAGTTGTTCGGCCTTGAGTTCAAGGAGCTCAGTACTTTGCACGGTGGCAGCGAGGGTGCACACGTGGTCCCATTGCTGCAGGCGCATCTCTTGATCAGCGGTGGTCTGCATGGGCAATTGCTGCAGTAACAGGCCGGCGGCCTGTGTGCCATTGGCTGCTAGCCAGAAGCGGGTTTTTAGCTGTTCGGACTGCTCGAAATAGGCATCCAGGCTGAGCGCCAGGGACCCGTCTACCAATGGCACAATGCCCTGGTAGCGTTGGCCGTTGCTCGGGTCGATGGTGATTGCCAACTGCCCGTTGGTGAGCAGCAATGCGTTATCGTTGGATGTGGCCTGTTGCGCCCCCCGGGCAATAGCGCGTACCTGTAAGGCATTGTCGCATTCCACCATCAACAGCGGTATTTGGCCCTCTGAGCGCACCTGCAAAATAAGCTTCCCCTGGAATTTCAGCGTGGTGCTGAGCAATACTGCGGCAGCCAGAAACTCCCCCAGTAGCCGGCTGACGCCGGGGGCATATTGGTGAATGGCGACCACCTCCTGGTAAGCGTTATCCAGGTGCACGGTTTCGCCGCGAATGTCGGCCTCCTCGAACAGGAATCGCAGCGATCTGTCCTCGCTGGTTGACTGTTGTTGTGGCTCTGGGTTGTCCGGGGTTTGTTTCATGGCAGGTATTGTATTCCATTGGTTGCTGCAAGGAAGGGTTGATCTTCACAGGGTGGCGGTGCGTATCAATAGGCAGATTGCGTCAGGGGTTCAGTATTTGAGGCCACTTGCGGGAAATTTCAAGGCTGCCAAGACCTCGTTCAGAGAAGCAGCTACAGTGGTGTTCATGCTCGCCGCTAGCGGCGATGCCATATCCCTATAATGAGGAGAAAAAGGATGAGATTTAGCTACCAGGTTGGCATGTGTGATCCCGATCATTACCTGCCGCTAGCCAAGGCTGCTGAGCAGGCAGGTTACGATGGAATTACCATAGCCGATAGTATTTGCTATCCACAGGAAGCCAGCTCCAAGTATCCCTACAACGCAGATGGCAGCAGGGAGTTTCTGGAGAGTGTGCCCTTTGTAGAAAGCCTGATAGCAGTAGCGGCGATGGCGGCAGTGACACAGAATATTCGCTTTGCGACATTTGTCTATAAATTGGCCGTGCGCCAGGTCCCTATTGTGGCGAAGCAGGTACAGGGAATCCAGACCTTGTCCGGTAATCGTTTTGACTTTGGTGTGGGTATTAGTCCATGGGAGGAGGACTTTGCAATATGCGATGTACCCTGGGCGAAGCGGGGCAAGCGCTTTGACGAGCAGATCGACATCCTTCGCGGGCTGGAGTCCGGTGAATTTTTTGGTTATGAGGGCGAAATGCACAGCATGCCCGCCGCCAAGATGAACCCGGTCCCTGATGCACCTACAACCATATTGATCGGTGGTCATGCCGAGCCAGCGCTGCGCCGAGCGGCCCGGGTGGGTGACGGCTGGATGTGTGCCGGGGCCAATATGGAGCAACTTGAGGCATACATTGGTCGTATCAACCAGTTGCGCCAGGAATATGGTACTGCCGAAAAGCCGTTCAGGGTGTTTACTACCGGGCAGGATGCATTTACCCGGGAAGGTATAGAGAAGTTGCAGGGCATAGGGGTTACCGATGTCGTTATTGCTTTTCGCAATGTGTACGAAATGGAACCTGACAAGCCCCTTGAGGAAAAAATAGCGATGCTGGATTGGTATGCCGGCGAGTTCATTAATGTTTGAAAGTGCCCCGCACACCCCCGTATTGGTAGGCGTTGCAGCCGTTGGGCAGAAGCGGCCTGATTACCTTGAGGCGCTGGAGCCGCTGGCACTGATGACGCGTGCGCTGCATGATGCCGCCACGGATGCCGGTAGTGCGGCCCTGCTGGCCCGGGCCGATGAAATTCTGGTGCCCAAGGGTATCTGGGGTTATAGCGACCCCGGGCGTTTACTGGCAGAGGCTGTGGGTGCCGATCGCGCGATCACAGTACTGGCTGAAATAGGCGTGTTGCAACAGAGCCTGCTCTCCCGCGCCTGCCAGCGCATAGCCGCCGGTGAGGCGCAGGTGGTGCTGGTTGCCGGTGGAGAAGCCAAGTATCGCGCGCTTTGCGCGAGCAAGGCAGGGACGCAGGCGACGGAGACAGTGCAGGCGGATGCTGAGCCTGACATTACGCTGCGTCCGGATGACGAATTGTGGTCACCAGTAGAGTCGGCCGCCGGACTTGGCATGCCAGTGGGCTACTACGCGATCATGGACAGTGCCCTGCGCTACAAGCAGGGGCTTACACCTGAGCAGCATCGCGATCAGATGGCTGCCATTTATTCACGCTTCAGCGAAATCGCCGCGGAAAATCCGGATGCCTGGTCGAGCCAGGTTGAGGCAGTTGCGCATATCCGCGAGCATTCTGCGGGCAATAAAATGCTGGCCTTTCCCTACACCAAGCTACATAACAGTCAATGGAACGTGGATCAGGCCGCTGGCTTGATTTTGTGTTCTGTCGCTGTGGCCACTGAGCTGGGAATTGAGCGCAGCCAATGGGTGTTTCCACGCGCCTCTACTGAATCCAATTTGATGTCCGTCGTGTCTGGTCGCAAGGATCTGGGCGGTAATGCCGGGTTTCGTATCGCCGGAAAAGTTGCCATGGAGCGCGCCGGTGTCAGCTTTAACGATATCCGCTTGCGGGAGCTGTATTCCTGCTTCCCCTATGCCGTTCGGGTGCAGTTAGAGGAGTTCTCCATGGCGCCGGGTTGTGACATCAGTGTCACTGGCGGCATGACCTTTGGCGGTGGCCCGCTTAATAATTTTGTATTGCAAGCTACGGTCAAAATGGCACAACTGTTGCGCCAGAACCCGCAAGAGGTCGGACTGGTTACCAGTGTTAGTGGCATGTTGACCAAGCAGGCCTGTGCTTTGTGGTCGGCGACTCCCGGTGAGCAGGGTTGGACCTTTGACGATGTCACTGAGCAGGTGCGCGCGGTTAGCGAGCTGTGTGAGGTGGTGGCGAGCTACCAGGGAGAGGCGGTGGTGGCAGGTTACACTGTGCTCTACCAGGGGCTGGAGCCGTGGCGCGCGGTCGCTGTGTTTGATTTGCCCGGTGGTCAGCGGACAGTTGCCTACAGTGAGAATCCCGAATTATTGCAAACGATGATGACCCGCGAATGCTGCGGTGAGATCTATGTTCTTGCCGATGGTGGGTTCCAGTGCCAGTAAAGGTGCGGTGCACAGTCGCTTAATCTATACTTGCATCCGTTAACAGAGGGATTCACATGGCCGGCTTCAGAATAACAAAACCCTACACCATGCCCAAAGAAGATGTGCG
>JBALVO010000147.1:2967-8581 GCA_036961445.1 Halioglobus sp. | reverse complement strand
GTGTTGTACTCCAAGCGGTATTGATAGTAAGCCGGGCCGTCGGGTAAAGCATAAGCGCCCTGGGGTTCTGCGTCGGTCAGCGCAAGATCAACACGCAACCATGTGACCAGTTCCTGATAGGCCGGCAATAATTTGGTGCGCAGCGCAGTGGCAGCTTTGTCGCGCAACGCGGCCGCGCCTGCTGCGTTGATCAGCTTGTTATCTTCGAGTTTCGCTATTTTTCCTTTGGCATCGGCCCACAAGGGCGAGTCTACCGCCGCATCTTTCACAAACGGCGTACCCTCGGTTAGTTTGATGGATTCCTTAATCACAGTTTCGTAGGCAAAGCGTGGCGGCCGAATGCCCTCCTCGGCCGCCAGCTGCGCTCGCACTAGCAATTGTTTGATGGCCTGCCCGATACCCTGGATACGACGGATGTAATCGAGCATGTCCTGCTCGCTGTCGACGCTGTGTAGATTGATCAAAAATCTCGGTAGTTTGGTCTGCGCACCATGCATTTGGGTAAACAAATACCATTGACGCTTGTAAGGCAGCCCACTGGTGGAGCGATACAGACGGTAAATCCAGTAATCGTAGGAAATTTTCCCTTCGTCAGATAATTGCTCGTAAGCAAATTCCTGCTGCATCTGCGTAACGGATTGTTGCAGCCTCTGGCGCTTTGCCAGGCTCGCGGCTTCACTCATGTCATCAATCTGACCGTAGGATTCCTTGCGCCCCAGCCTGGTTAATGCCATGGGTCTGGCTAGCAATTCCTCCTCATAGCGAGCGTCCAACCAGGCATTGAGCCGACTGGTTTCAGTGATACTCACGCCCTCCAGCGCTGCCGTAATGCTGGAAAAAAAGCCCAGCAGCAAAAAAGCAATAACCTGCATATTGTATTTCCTGATTTCTATCGACTGCGCTGACTGCAATAGTATTGCCGCGTCATCCGCTCCTGATAGCCCTGCACTAGTGCTTACACCGCAATTGTGCGAGCATAAAACGCCTTAGCCTAGCTTCCAGGGTTCCCCATGATCAGTAACCGCTTGTTACAGGCGTTAACGTTTATATTTGTGATATTTATGATTGCCGTACTGGCCTGGCTGACGCTGGAAGAAGATGAAGACCCCTGCGCCAATCCCCAGCCAGATATCACCGGCGCTGTACTGGCAGACCAACCCGGCGATCAGGATGCGCTAATCAACCGGGCCATTATTATCAAGGGCAATTGCGATAAAGAAAAACCCGCTCAGTAGCTGGTGCGGTCGTGGCCGCGCTGCCAGATTTTTAAAAAGCTCTTTTCTATTGCACCTTCGGCGGCCAAGCCCAACTTCTCCTGCCAGTTTTTCTTGTGTACAAACTTCACTTCATACACGTCCCAGTCAGTCAGCCTATCCTGCACGAAGCTGTCACTGGTCAGTATCTCATCGATCAAACCTTCTTCGATAGCTTTCTGGCCATACCAGACTTCACCGGTTGCGACTTTGGCGATATCCAGGGATGGACGATTACTACTGACAAAATCCTTGAAAAGTCCGTGGGTCTCCTCCAGCTCTTCCACAAATTTTTCCCGGCCCTTATCCGTGTTTTCACCGAACATGGTTAGCGTGCGCTTGTATTCACCGGCGGTTAACAATTCAAAATCAATATTGTTATTTTGCAGCAGGCGATGGAAGTTGGGTATTTGCGCCAGCACACCGATCGATCCAAGCACGGCAAAAGGTGCAGCGACAATGCGATCGGCAACACAGGCCATCATATACCCGCCACTGGCGGCTACCTTATCTACTGCAATAGTTAAAGGCACTTTGGCAGACGTAATCCGCTGCAACTGACTGGCAGCCAGTCCGTAGCTGTGCACCATCCCCCCGGGGCTTTCAACTTTAACCAGTATTTCATCGCCTTCCTGGGCCTGGGGCAATACAGCTGATATTTCCTCCCGCAGGTTATCCGTCGCACTGGCCTTTATGTCGCCGTCAAAAGCGAGCACATAGAGGCGCTTGCGGCGCTCCTGCGTGTCTTGTGCATCAGCTTTCTTGCGCTTTTTCTTGGCGGCTTTGGTCTCGATTTTCTCGGCCTTTTTTTCCGCCTTTTTTTCGGCTTTTAACGTATGCGGGTCAGTCACCATATGCTGGATGCTGTCACCGATCAGTTGGTATTTTTCATTGATGTTCCGGACCTCGATGTGGCCCTCGTGCTGCTCGGCCTTTTGCCGGTGTCCCATGGATACCAGGCCGGCAATGACAACCAAAATGGCGGCCACCAGCGTCACAGCCTGGGCCAGAAAGAGACCGTATTCGTAGATGAATTCCAAACCTTTACTCCAAGTGTCTAGTTGAGTTGTTCAATGTAATGTTGAATCAGCTGTCCTGAAATGGACGAGACCGGCGGAATCATCGGCAGGTCGGTGTGATGAAACCAGCGCGCATCGGCTATCTCTACCTGATCGCACACGATGTCCCCGCCGGCATACTCGGCAAAGTACCCCAGCATCAGCTGGTTGGGAAACGGCCAGGATTGGGACTGGAAGTATTGTATGTTGCGCACTTCAACGCCGACTTCTTCGCGCACTTCCCGCGCCAGAGTTTCCTCTGCCGTCTCTCCAGCCTCAATAAAGCCAGCCAGGGTGCTGTACATAGGCCGCGGGAAATTTGCGTTGCGCGCCAGCAATAATTCTTCGCCACGCGTCACTAGCACGATAATACAGGGGGCAATGCGCGGATAATTAATGCTACGACAAGGCGTGCAGCGCATCGCCCTTTCATTGGTATCGACCAGCATCTGCTCTCCACAGCGACCACAAAACCGGTGATCACGTTCCCAATCCAGCAATTGCGATGCCCTTCCTGCGAGCGCAAACAACTGTTCGTCAACTCTACCGAGTATCTGGTAGAGGTTGCCTTTTTGAAACTGCATGGGGTCGAGTTGGTCTACCGCATCTATTTCCACTGCATAGCACGGCTGATCGTGCCAGTAGCCAAGGAAATGACGGCGCAGCACTGTCCAGCTCCCACGCTCCATCTGCTCCTGAGCGATAAAGCACATCTGCCGTGACCGCAGGTCACTCACCAGCTCACCTCGCTGAAATACAATGTGCAACTCGTCGCCAGAGGACTCGGGCGGCTTAAAGTCAGGGCGGAACATACAGTCTCCGGGTGGAATAGAAAAATGACCGGCTATAGTAAGCGCGGGCAAGCCCGGGGGCAAGACACACAGCACATATGTCGCAGCTTCATGTTTGACCAGGATCGCGCACTATTTGCCCGTAATACTTAGGAAACTGCTAATGAATAACGTAGAATACGCACCTCACATTGCATACAAGTATGACCTCTTGCCATGAAAGAAAGTATAGCTTACGCCCTGTGGAAAAACTTCCTTGGCCCCTCCCCCAGCTGGTACAAAAAGACCATTATTGCTTTCCTAGCACTAAACCCTCTGGCGCTGCTGCTACTTGGGCCGTTTGTGACCGGCTGGCTATTGATCGGCGAATTTATTTTCACCCTTGCGCTGGCCCTGCGTTGCTATCCGCTACAGCCCGGCGGCCTGCTGGCTATTGAGGCGGTCTTACTGGGTATGACCACACCGGAAATGGTGTACCAGGAGACGATTGCTAATTTCGAAGTCATCCTGTTGCTGATGTTTATGGTGGCTGGCATTTACTTCATGAAGGA
Source organism: Halioglobus sp. (assembly GCA_036961445.1). Classification (GTDB taxonomy): domain Bacteria; phylum Pseudomonadota; class Gammaproteobacteria; order Pseudomonadales; family Halieaceae; genus JBALVO01. The sequence continues at coordinate 4,928 of JBALVO010000147.1, read as the reverse complement.
GTTACTGCTCTTCGTTTTTACCAAAATTTTGCTCAGCGTGCGTTCCAAGATCATGCTGTCCATGCTTTTTTCACTGGTCGCTGCATTTCTTTCAGCGTTCCTGGACGCGTTGACTGTCACCGCGGTATTGATCAGTGTCGGAGTGGGGTTTTACTCGGTTTATCATAAAGTCGCCTCCGGTCAAAAATTAAGTGATGAGGTGCATGACAATACCGTGGATGACTCGGTACACGAGCATCATCGCGAGGACCTGGAACAGTTTCGCTCGTTCCTGCGCAGCCTGATGATGCATGGCGCAGTGGGTACCGCACTGGGCGGCGTCTGCACCCTGGTGGGCGAGCCGCAAAACCTGTTGATTGCCCACGTGGCAGGCTGGGATTTTCTAGAGTTCTTTCTCATTATGGCGCCAATTACCATGCCTGTGCTGGTTTGCGGTCTGGCGACGTGTGCAGCGCTGGAAATCACCAAGAAATTCGGCTACGGCGCACAACTGCCAGACGATGTGCGGCAGGTCCTCATGGAGTATCAGGAAAAAGAAGAAGCCCTGCGCAATCCTCGCAGCAATGTTCGCCTGGTCGTGCAGGCCATCGTTGCTGCAATTTTGGTGATCGGCCTGGCCATGCACTGGGCGGCGGTGGGCCTTATCGGCTTGATGGTGATCGTACTGCTCACTGCCTTTAATGGTGTGACAGAGGAGCACCAACTGGGGCACGCTTTCGAAGAAGCCTTACCCTTTACTGCACTGCTGGTAGTGTTTTTCGCCATCGTAGCGGTGATACATGATCAACACCTGTTCACGCCGGTGATTGACGCTGTGCTGGCCATGGATGCGGCTGTGAGACCCTCAATGTTCTTCCTGGCGAATGGCTTTTTGTCGATGATCAGTGACAACGTATTTGTGGCGACTGTCTACATTAACGAAGTGAAGGCCTCACTGGACGCTGGCGTTATCAACCGCCAGGAATTCGAGCAATTGGCCGTCGCCATTAACACCGGTACGAATCTTCCCAGCGTGGCGACACCGAACGGGCAAGCCGCATTTTTGTTTCTATTGACCTCGGCACTGGCGCCTCTGATACGGCTGTCATACGGCCGCATGGTTATCATGGCACTGCCCTATACCGTGGTCATGGGTGGTGCAGGTCTTGCTTGCGTGGCGTTGTTTCTCTAGCACATTGACCGGCGCGGCCTAGTGTTTTACCGTTTCGCCCTGGCCCAGTTCTCGCCACAGCACCTTGCCGCCGCTGCCACTGGCAATAGCATCCAGCTGTGCATCGTGAGCGGCCAGCTCCTCAGCCGATGCGCGAACTATGGGCAGCGGCTTGCGATCAGCACCCAGGCGAATGATTTGTTCGACTTGAGCCAGGCCATCGCTGCCATCACCGCCGTTATCAGAAAGCTGTAGTGCCGTCTGACCACCGGTCATGGTCAGGTAGACATCTGCCAATATTTCCGCATCCAACAGAGCGCCATGTAAATCACGTTGCGAATTGTCGACCATGTAGCGCTGACATAGGGCATCCAGGTTGTTGCGCTGGCCGGGATGCTTCGCCCGTGCCATTACCAGGGTATCTATTACCGCACTGGTATCTTCCAACCTGGCGTTAGCAGAACCCATACGTTGTAACTCATTGTTGAGAAACCCCAGGTCAAACGGTGCATTGTGTATGATCAACTCCGCACCGGCAACAAACTCAATGAAGTCAGCTGCAATGCGCTCAAATAACGGTTTGTCGGCCAGGAAATCCGTGGTGATGCCGTGCACTTCAATGGCCCCCTGGTCGATTTCCCTCTGCGGGTTGATGTACTGGTGATAATGGTTGCCGGTCAGTTTACGATCGACCAGCTCCACGCAGCCTATCTCGATTATCCGGTGCCCTTGAGAGACTTCCAGACCGGTGGTTTCTGTGTCGAGTACGATTTGTCTCACGTTATCTCAATCCTGTTCCATGCAGTATCAA
>JBALVO010000147.1:0-2867 GCA_036961445.1 Halioglobus sp. | reverse complement strand
TGTGTCGAGTACGATTTGTCTCACGTTATCTCAATCCTGTTCCATGCAGTATCAAGCTGCTTTCACTTACGCAGCTCATCAATCCCCTTGTTGGCCAGTTGGTCAGCCATTTCATTTTCACGGTGGCCACTATGCCCTTTGACCCAGTGCCACTCTACCTCATGCCGTTGATTCTGCTCATCCAGTGCCTGCCATAGGTCTACATTCTTCACCGGCTTGCGGGCGGCGGTTTTCCAGCCTTTATTTTTCCAGCCCTCCAACCAGAGGGTAATGCCATTCTTAACATAGACCGAATCCGTAGTGAGCGTCACTTTACAGCGTTTAGTCAGCGCCTTGAGCCCTTCAATGGCGGCCTGCAACTCCATTCGATTGTTGGTGGTGTCGAGCTCCCCTCCATACACTTCACGTTCCACGCCGCTATAACGCAACAGCGCTCCCCAGCCTCCAGGGCCCGGGTTGCCGCGGCAGGCACCATCGGTAAAAATTTCCACATGCTTCAAGCGGCTACATCTCCTTGCCCGAGGGGCTTACGTCGTTGCGGAATCGGGTTTTTCGGCGTTGGTGTTGGCGTCGGTGCAGGGGCCGGCTTGGGCACCAGGCCAATCAATCGCTCCTTACGTGAACGCAGCGGACGCTGCATCGCCGTTACCTGCTTGGTGGCATGCAGGATATACAGTCCGCCAGTCGCCAGATTTTTGCGCTGGCTCCAGGCATCGGCGCGTTGTAACCAGTGTCGCACATTGCCACCACCTGCCGGTGGCACACTATACAGGCGCATTACGTCCTGCACCTCAAATCCCAATAGATGTAACCAGTCGGTGAGGCGGTTTTCGCTGACCGGGCTATGTTGGTGCCAAAAGGACTGGCGTGACAAGCCGCGCAAGTACGTATTGATCCCCAGCAGGCTGTAAGGGTTAAAACCCACTACCAGCAGCTGCCCCTGTGGCGTTAGTACGCGTTGTATTTCACGCAGCACCTGGTGTGGATTGTGTGTAAATTCCAGGCAGTGGTGGGCTATCACGGTATCGATGCTGTCGCCATCCAGAGGCAGCTCGTCGGCGTGTGCCACCAGTGCAACGTTGTTAGCCGCAGCATCGGCTGCATAGATGCGATGATTTATCGGGCTGCTGTAACACAATGGACGGCCCGCGGTGATGCCCAGTTGTAAAATATGATAACCGAAAGAAGTATCGAGTAGATCCTGCATGGCTGCGCGCGTGGCATCAGCCAGGTATTGCCCGTTATCTCTGGCATACCAGGATTCCAGTTCCGCCAAAATGTCGTTACACTCGCTGTTCATCGCAATATGACTGAGCCCTATTTCGCTACTGCCCGAAAGATGGCGCCATGTTACTGCATTTTGTTCTATTTGAAACGGTGTCCCATGCTGACTATCCAACCTATTTGCGCTTTCAGTGATAACTACATCTGGCTGATTTTTGATCAGGACTCCCGCCAGGCCTTTGTGGTGGACCCCGGTGACGCCACACCGGTACTTGCCGCGTTACGGGCGCAGCAGCTCGATCTAGCCGGCATACTCATCACTCATCATCACTTTGATCATGTGGGCGGACTGGAACAGTTGTGCGCAGCATTTAACCCGGTGGTATACGGTCCGCGCAATCCGGCGATCAGCGGGCTTAGCCAGACCCTCGGGGCCGGTGACCAGATTGAAGTTCTCGGCGATGAATTCAGTATACTGGAGGTTCCGGGGCATACCCTGGACCATATTGCGTATTTTCACCGCGGCGAAGAGCCCGTGCTTTTTTGCGGTGACACCTTGTTTGCCGGTGGTTGTGGCAGATTGTTTGAAGGGAATCCGCCGATGATGCATGCGTCACTGCAAACCCTGGCGGCCCTGCCTAGCGCGACCCGTGTTTATTGTGCACACGAATACACACTGGCTAACCTTGCTTTTGCCAGGGCAGTGGAACCCGATAATGCCGCCTTGATCCGCAGAATCGCTGCAGCGGAGTCCGCGCGCGCCCGCAATGAGCCCACGGTGCCCTCGAATATCGCCCTGGAACTCGATACCAACCCGTTTATGCGCTGCGCCCAGCCGGAGCTGCTGGCTGCCCTGCGGGCCCAGGGTAAATTGGAGGGGCAAAGCGCTGTCGAGGTTTTTGCGACCGTGCGCGGCTGGAAGGACAACTTTTAGCCAAAAAGTCGAGATTTAACTAGATAAAGCGCCAGAACAAAATAAACTGGCTGTGTTGATACATATATAACAAAATTAGAAAATAGCTTATTAATCATGAATATAAAGATCATAGCTCTAGTTGTTTCTACATTATTTTGGCTGTCTGGCTGCCAGTCACTGACGCCCGATAGTACTGTAGCAGCGGCACCAAAGGCTAACGCACATGCTCCGCGTGCGGCCTTGCCTGGCGCCACTAAAAAGATCATCAAAAGTACCCAGGCAAACCTGCCTCCTGCCGATTTATGGCAGCGTATTCGCCAGGACCTGACCTGGCAGACCATACACAATAGCCAGGTCGGTAACGCCAGAGACCAATATTTACGCCAGCCAAAATATCTGCCTATGGTGGCTGATCGCGCTTCGCTCTACCTGCATTACATCGTTGATGAGGTACAAAAGCGCGATATACCGATGGAAATAGCCCTGCTACCCCTGGTAGAGAGCACGCTTGACCCCTTTGCCTCCTCATCCGCCCATGCCGCAGGTCTGTGGCAAATAATGCCTGCCACCGGTAAGCACCTGGGCCTCGAGAACGACTGGTGGTACGACGGCCGCCGCGACCTTCGCGATTCCACCCGTGTGGCTCTGGACTACCTGGAGGCCCTGCATGCAGAGTTCGACGAGGACTGGTTGCTGGCTCTGGCAGCCTACAACTCTGGCAAGGGCC
>JBALVO010000146.1:6084-8909 GCA_036961445.1 Halioglobus sp. | reverse complement strand
TATAGATTCATCTATCTCTATCTGTCATAGGAATCATGACATGTACAAGAGGCCAATCGTCCCACATTACATAGGGGCCGCCAGCATTGGGGTCTCGAGGCAAGTGCGCAATTTCGTCACGAGTAGGAAACAACATCATAATATGCGGACCTTCCTGATCCCACATGTCTCCATTGTATGGATCGGTTGCGACAGGGCTCTGATTACTTACCAGAGCATCACCGCGCAGCATATAGGAAGTACCGATAGTTTCAGTTGTAAAAGTCCAATCGCCGCCCCCTAACAATGCTTTGACAGCCCACAACCAATCCATCCAGACTTCGTCATTACACATGGGGTGCTTATCACCGCTGTTAACTGGAACTCCTGGAAAGCAGGTCCAGTGATTGCCGGGCTCGCCGTGACGCAGAATAGTCCACTCAGCATCCACATCCCTGATGGTTGCTCCAGCAGATATGCTACTAGGTGCAGCCTTCATTGCACGTTGAATTTTAGCCTTATAAGATTCCTCAGATGCGGCCACGTTTGTAGTCGAAACACATAACGCGATAAACGAAAGCAGTGATAATCTAATTGCTTTCATAATCAAGTCTCCTTTCTATAGATTAAAGTTACAACTAGCCCCAACCTTTCTCGAAGCAATTAACGCATGAGCAAGTCATATATGAGGTGATTTCCCCATCTGTAATGTAATATTAGTACAATTTTTGGTACTGACAAATTAAGTATTCAGGGCGCAAGTAATCAGGTCAGGTGAGTTCACGCCACCGCCCTAGTCCACTCTCCTATGACCGAGGCGGCAAAACTACTGTGGGGGTCACTGGACGCCCATCGCTACTACCTCTACGTCGGGGCCTCTGCGTTTGTGTTCAGTGCCGAGCAGGTATTTGCTCTGCTGGGCGAGTGGATCGAGAAGGGCGGTGTGGCGCACGGGGCGAAGGAGCAAGAAGCACTCTACGTCGGCAGTTCATCTGGCATCAACAGGGCAGGTGGATTCTATAGCGTTTCTCGGTCACTATTGCATTGCCCCCAGCGAATCTGAGATCAACTGATGAGCATCGACAACAAAGACTTACGTGAGCTAGTTTCTGAAAACCTGATGGATCTCTTCCTCAAGCTGGGTATCGTCATTTTCCTGGTGATTCTGTGCGTACGCATCGTCAGCCCCTTTATCAGTCTGATACTGTGGGCATTTATCCTGGCGATTGCGCTACAACCCCTGCACAGTCTCATCGCCGCGCGCATGGGCGGCCGCCAGGGTCGCAGCGCCACCGTGCTGGTGTTGGCGGGACTGCTGCTGATCGGCACACCGATCGTGATGTTGAGTGGCTCCTTTGCCTCCCAGGTACAAGCGGGCTATGCAGATTTTGAAGCGGGTACGCTTACCCTTTCACCACCCAAGGCATCCGTGGCGGATTGGCCTGTTATCGGTGAGAAAGTCTATACGGGCTGGAGTGCGGCCTCTCGGGATCTGCCTGCCTATATTCATGAACATAAGGATGAGCTGGGCCAACTGGCCAAGCGCGGCCTCACGGCGGCAGCCAGTACGGCCGGCGGTGTGTTGCTGTTTTTAGGCTCCCTGATCGTGGCCGGCATATTAATGGCCTATGGCGAATCGGTTGAGGCAACCATGAAGCGTATTCTCGGCCGCTTCTCACGGCCGGAGCGCGGCGCAGAAATTTGGCAATTGATTGTCGCAACGATCCGCTCCGTAGCCACCGGGGTGCTGGGTGTGGCGTTGATACAGGCACTGCTTATCGGCCTTGGGTTGATGTTTGCCGGCGTTCCCGCTGCTGGCGTATTGGCCATCGTCATTCTGGTACTGGGTATCCTGCAGCTACCGGCCACGTTGGTTACCCTGCCGGTCATCATCTGGCTGTGGTCCGCCGGTGATGGCTCCACCACCGTTAATGCCATCTTTACCATCTACCTGATTGTCGCTGGCTTGTCAGATAACATACTCAAGCCTATTTTGCTCGGGCGCGGGGTGGATGCACCGATGCCGGTGATTCTGATCGGCGCCATCGGCGGTATGGTCTGGGCCGGTATTGTTGGCCTGTTTTTAGGCGCAGTCCTGCTCGCGGTGGGCTACCAGCTTTTCATGAGCTGGCTGGCCTATTCCGACAAAGCTGCGGCGGCAGAGGATGATCCTGATTTCAATGGCTCCGATAACTGATGCCTGCGATGTAGACTTCGGGTAAAACCTTGATACAGGTCAAAACCCCAGGAAATATTGCGAGATATTCACACTACATATAGTTTCGGATAGGCGTAGTATCACTACATATAGTGTTATTAATAATAAGCGCGTAGGTGTCCCTGAGACCAGAATCCAAGTCTTGTCTACACTGGTAATACTGCGGCGGCAATATTGTGACAACGGGTAAAGCACCCAACCATCCGGGGTAAAACATGACCACCAACAGCACAGAACCCTCCTCAGTATCTGCCGTTGCCGACGACTGGCAGGTAGTGAGTCTCGACGTACTGCGGGAAAAGTATGCCAAGGGCGCGGAACAGGCGCTTGATGGACCCGCGATGGTGCGTGCCATTCGCCAGCGTGTGGCCCGGGCACTGGCACAAGCCGAACAACAACCCGAGGCATTCACTCCGCAGTTCCTTGAAACCCTCGAGGCGGGCTTTATACCCGGCGGTCGTATCAACAGCGCCGCCGGCACCGACATCAGGAGCGCCACCCTTATTAATTGCTTTGTGCAGCCTGTGGGAGATTCCATCTCGGGTACGGTCGGCACCAAGCCCGGTATCTATCACGCGCTGCGTGAAGCGGCTGAAACCATGCGCCGTGGTGGCGGTGTTGGCTACGA
>JBALVO010000146.1:4245-5984 GCA_036961445.1 Halioglobus sp. | reverse complement strand
CGCGACGATGCCCGCTGGGTTTACGCCAGGGTCAATCCCGGTGAAATCTGGGACGCTATCATGCAGAACACCTACAACGCCGCTGAACCGGGCGTGCTATTTTTGGATCGCATCAATGCCGAGAACAACCTGCATTACTGCGAAACAATAGAGGCGACCAATCCCTGCGGAGAAATTCCCATCCCCGACTACGGATGCTGCTGCCTGGGCTCATTCAACTTGTGTGCTTTTGTAAAAGAGCCGTTCTCAGCCCAGGCAGCGTTTGATTTTTCCCGCTACTGTAATGCGGTGGCGATTGCTGTTCGGATGCTGGACAACGTACTCGACGTTACCCAGTGGCCGTTGCCGCAACAGCAGCAGGAGGCGGCCGACAAACGCCGTATTGGATTGGGCTACACTGGCCTGGGTGACGTGTTGATCATGCTGGGGCTGCGCTATGACAGCCAGTCCGGCCGCGATTTTGCCGCTGAGCTGACCCGCCGCATGCGCGATGCTGCTTATGAAGCCTCTATTGAGTTGGCGATAACAAAAGGGGCATTCCCGAAATTCGACGCCGGGCAATTCCTCAACAGCGGCATGGCCAGGCGTCTGCCACAGGAGATTCGCGAGCGTATCAAGACGCATGGCCTGCGCAACAGTCACCTGCTTTCCATTGCGCCAACCGGCACCATCTCGCTCGCCTTTGCGGACAACTGCTCCAATGGCCTGGAGCCCGCCTTCTCATGGTTTTACACGCGCAAGAAACGCGAAGCGGACGGCTCCAGCAGCGAATACCGGGTTGAAGACCACGCCTATCGTCAATACCGGGTTAGCGGGGGAGACCTCGAACACCTTCCCGAGCAGTTCGTTAGCGCCCTGGACATCAGCGCCAACGATCACATGCTAATGCAGGCTGCGATCCAGCCCTACATCTGCGCGTCGATTTCGAAAACGGTCAACGTACCGGCAGACTATCCCTTCGCGCAGTTCAAGGACATTTACGTCAATGCCTGGAAAAATGGTTTGAAGGGCATTACCACCTACCGCCCCAACGCTGTTATCGGCAGCGTATTGTCAGTTGAGGCAGCCGCCAGCCAGCCACAGGACCTGGATCAGTCCGAACCCGATCGTAAATTACATATTGCCGCAACGCCCGAGGTGGCATTGGCCACTCTGCGCTGGGCCCATCGACCCCAGCGCGCAGAAGGAACACCGTCGATGACCTATCTTATCGACAATCCTGAACACCGGTTCGCGGTATTTGTCAGTCACATGGAAAATGGCAGCAACCACCCCTTTGAGGTGTGGGTTAATGGCGAGCAAACGCCCCGCGGACTCGCGGCGCTGGCGAAAAATCTGTCCATGGATATGCGCAGTGAAGATCGTGAGTGGCTGCGGATAAAATTGGCCTCCTTGTCCAAAACGCCAACGGTCGCTTTCCAGATGACAATGCCCTCCGGCGCTATTGAAACTGTGCCAGGCTCGGTCAGCGCACTTGCTCGCCTGGTAAAGCACCGCTGCCAGGAACTTGGTGTGTTCGATGATGTGGAGCAACAGCCGTCGCCATTGGTTGACGCGATGTTTTCGCGCAAGGAACCAAAATCAGGCGTGGACGGCACCCTGTCCTGGACGGTGGACGTAAAAAACCCTGGCACCGGTGATGATTTTGCCATGTTCGTGAAGGAGTGCGTGCTCCCCGATGGCAGTCATCGCCCCTACAGCGTCTGGCTGTCCGGCGCCTACCCCCTGGAATTCAACGG
>JBALVO010000146.1:0-4145 GCA_036961445.1 Halioglobus sp. | reverse complement strand
GCAAGGGCTCAATGGCCGACGACAAGATCGTTAATTTGCCGTTGGCGGGGAAGGTCTGTGAAGAGTGCAGCGTGCGGGCTGTGATTAAACGCGATGGCTGTGATTTTTGCACCGCCTGTGGTCACATTGGTGCCTGCGGTTGAGCGGCGGTAAAAACGCCTGCCCTTGTGAGCCGGGGGGTTTAATAGCCCGTCGAAACTGATTGTCACTGGCACCGTGGCCGATGCCTGAAGACCCACCAGCTGATCCGTGCCATACAATGGCTGTTAGCATCGTTCCCAATGTCGCCATCGGGAACAATGACCTGATATGACAGCCCTAGAGCTTAACTATCAGTTTGCCTTTGTTGGCGCCAGTGAAGAACAGGTTCAGGCCGCCAATGGCAGACTCCAGTCCGTCCAGAATATGGGCCCGGTGCTTGATCTGCCCCGCCATCACATAGGGGGTCAGCTTGGCAACAAGCTCAGGTACGTCCCCAAAGTGATCGGGCATCGCGAAGCCCGCAATGGTAAGGCGTTTCTTGATGATGGGTATCCAGTTGGGCCCCGCGCTCGGTTGCGCTTTGCCATAGTCTGAGATCATTCCGCACACGACGATACGCCCGTGAGCATTCATACGCTCGAATACGTTATGTTGAATCGGGCCACCGGTGTTTTCGAAGTAAATATCGATACCTTTGGGCGCCAATGCGGTCAGCTTTTCAGCGATATCATCGGTCTTGTAATTAATAGCCCCATCAAAGCCGAGTTCATTGGTGAGCCACTCGCACTTTTCGTCGTTACCCGCGACCCCAATGACGTTTAAGCCTTCAGCTTTGGCCAGCTGGCCAACCAGGGAGCCGACCGAACCGGCGGCGCCACTAACGACAATAGTCTCTCCGGCTTTGGGATGTCCAAAACCAAACAAGCCCTGGGTGGCGGTCAAACCGGGCAGGGCAAATACCGAAAGCACCGTTTCAGCATCCAGGCCCGGCTGAACTTTGTTCAGGCCCTGGCCGTCACTTACACAATATTCTGTCCAACCCATCATGCCCATTACGCGGTCACCGACTGCGAAGTCCGGGTTGTTGCTTTCAAGGATCTCTCCCAGGCCAGAAGAACGCATAACGTCACCCAGCTCGACGGGTGGTATATAGCTCTCGGGGTCGGGGCTCATCCAACCGAGCATGGCTGGATCCAAAGACATATGGGTTTGCTTTATCAGTAGTTGACCAGGGCCTGCCTTGGGCATGTCATGGTGTCTCACCTCAAATATCTCTGCACTGACGGGGCCGGGACTGGGGCGGGCAATAAGGTGTATTGCGGTATAAGTACTCATTGGTGGATCTCCCTTTATCATTAGATGGTGGAAATGATGGATACGCTTAAACGGCTGCATACCCTGAAAGCAGGCATTATTACTGTATAAAAATGTAAGATATATAGCCAGATTAGCCTTATATTATTGTCATATAGGCAATAATAGTGTCGGGATGGTAAATCATGGATCAGTTACGTGCTCTGCGGTATTTCTCCGCCGTAGTCGAGTCTGGCAGTTTCACCAAGGCGGCTCGAATTTTCTCGGTACCCGCCTCATCTTTGTCACGCCGGGTTGCTGATCTGGAGCAGAGCCTGGGTGCCACTTTGTTGAAACGCTCTACTCGCGCAATACAGCTCACCGAAATTGGTCAGACTTACTATTCTCAAGTACAGGAAATTCTCGGCCAGTTGGAGCATTGCGATGAGATGGTGCGGAGTTATCATGCCAAGCCCATGGGTGTGCTGCGCATCAGTTCCATGGTGGGATTTGGTGATCGTATTTTATTACCGTTGTTGGATGAGTTCAGTGAGCGCTACCCGGATATCATTCTGGACGTCAGGTTGAGTGATGAATTATCCAGCCTGGGTCGCGACGATGTCGACATTGCCATCCGCGGTGGTTACGCGCCGAACGAGAGAGTTCTGGCGATCAAACTGATGAGCAACGAATTTATTCCGGTGGCAGCGCCGTGCTATTTGGCCCGCATGGGTACGCCCAGACACCCGCTGGATTTAAGTCAGCATAAAGGCCTGTACTACCGCACGCCCACCGGGCCCACGCCCTGGATTTGTGAGTTAAATGGTCTTTGGCAGGATGTATCTGCTCCGCAAGTGGCGGTATCTAATAATGGACGGTGGTTGGCGGACAAAGCGGTTCAGGGGCAGGGCATAATGATGGCGCCGCGCTGGACATTAGCATCCTATCTTCAGAGCGGTGAGCTACAGGAGCTGGATATTGATCCGGGTTTGCACATTACCCAGAATACAGATCTGGCGGTGTATCTTTTATATCAAAAACAGCGTTACCTGGTTCCCAAGGTCAAAGCCGCCGTGGATTTTTTGGTGACGCGGGTGCAGGCTAAATACTCTTAGTAAAGTCGCGTGTTTGACCGTCTTCAGATCAATCTCAGTGGGTCGGCCCCACTTGGCATTGTCAGTTTTATGGCATGATATATCCAATAACCGGCGGAGCCTCGTATGCTAAAAGCACTATTTCTCGACATGGATGAAACCCTGTGCGATACCTTCAGTGCCAACGAAAAGGCCAGGCAGTTGATGGGGCAGGCGCTACAGTCGCAATATGGAGACAGTGTTGACGGCGAAGGTGTTGCCCGGGCCTATGTCGCTGGTATTTATCGGCAGTGGAGCGACAGCCAGCGCGCCCGCTACCTGCCTATTATCGAGCAACAAAATGAAGGTGCATTCCGCCTGCAGTTGATTCGAGATCTGCTGGCTGCACAGGGCATCGACAGTGTGAGTGAAGCAGCAGCTAAAGCCCTGCAAAGCAATTTTGACCATGATCGACTTGAAGCCTTCCACTTCTATCCGGGAATAGCGGATTTTTTGCTCCAGGCGCGCAGAATTTTTACTCTGGTGGTTATCACCAACGGACCGGAGTATTCGCAGATTCCAAAAGTCGAGGCGGTAAACCTTGCGCAGTATGTCGATCACATCATCATTGGCGGCCAGGAGCCAGCGCAAAAACCGGCGCGTTCAATTTTTGAGAAAGCCCTGAGGCTCGCCAACTGTGAAGCTCATGAGGCCATCCATGTTGGCGACAGCCTGGCGACTGATATTGCCGGCGCGCATGGCAGCGGTATTACCTCAGTCTGGATTCAACATCAGCAACCACTGGATGCTGAGCTGGGCATTGATCCCCATCATACGGTGCTGCATCCTGACGAATTGCCGGCGCTTATCCGCCAGTTGCACCACAGTTAAGTGATTGCCTGGGTGCGCTGTGGCAGTGTCGCGTAAGCACCCGCACTTTTGCTTTGGCGATACGGGGGGCTAGCTGCCTGATGCGATAGCAAAAACCATACCTACCCTAGTGATTCCACCACGGCCGATCCGAATAAGATCGAAGGTCAATTTCATGTGTCCAGGTTGATCGATGCTGTTGTGCAAGATGCAGGTAAGTTTCGGCGATTTTTGCCGGTAGCATTAAGCCGTCATGTTCCATACCCTTGCTTTCACGCAGTGCCTGAAAGCGCTCTGCGCCAAGCATTTTTCCGAGTGTGTCCGGTGCGTCGACGGCACCGTCTATGAGAACGAGGGCAATGTGAATACCCTTTGGTCCAAATTCGGCATTCAGAGACTGGCACAGCATGCGGCGTCCGCCCATAGCGGCTGCATGGGAATGCTGGCCGGCGTTGCCACGAACGGCAGCGGTAGCGGAAGTGACGATAAAGGTCCCTTTACCGCGTTCTTCCATCAGCGGGCATAGCGATGAAGCGACCCGAAATAAACCGAAGGTTGCCATGCGCCAACCCATTTCAAATGCCTTGTATGAGGTGTCCTTTAAAGACCGATCACCTATTTGGGCACCAAGATTGTAAACGACGACTTCGATAGGACCGATCTCTTTTTCGGTGGTCGCTATCATATCTTCTATCGCGTTTTCTGCCACCGCATTTAAAAGATAGCCAGAGGCCTCACCGCCGTCGGCCTGTATGTCAGCAACCAGGGCATTGAGACCCTCTTCATCACTGCGGCGACATAACACCGCATGATATCCCGCGGTGGCGAAGCGCTTACCGACGTTGCCCCCGATACCGGCCCCGGCGCCGATGACCAAACATACTGGTTTCATTTTACTCGCTCCTTTTTTGGTTCCTGGATTTATTC
>JBALVO010000145.1:0-8926 GCA_036961445.1 Halioglobus sp. | reverse complement strand
GCAGCATCCGAAGGGTTTGCGATCGGCAAGGGACATACCGCCTATAACAGTTCACCCGATGGATCCATCTACAAAGTGGATCTGCGATCCGGGGATGGGGAAGTCCTGGTCGATATTCAGGACCCGTTCGATTGCTTAAAGCTCGGGATGCGTGTTGATGACCGCACGAACTACCTTTTTGTCGCCGGATGTGTCTATGGCAATGCATTGGTCTTCGATGCGGACAATGGCGCCCTGATAATGCAATATCAGCTGAATAACTCGGGTGAGTTCGGGCTGCCCAACGACCTGACCATCACTAACGATGCAGTCTACTTCACCGATTCCTACCGCCCGGTCTTGTACCGACTGCCGCTGTCCAGCAATGGCGACATTCCGCTCGATCCTGGCGCTGCAACCGAGATACCATTGCCCGCTGAGTTCGCCGTCAACCCGAACGAGCCCTGTTGCGGCGGCAACGGCATCGTTTCGACGCCCGACGGCAAGACCCTGATCATCGGTCACTCGAACCTGGCGCAGCTTTACCGCCTTGATACGGCCAGCGGTGATATTGATCAGATCGCTGTAGATGGTCCTCTTACGGGCTTTCTGGACGGCATCGCCATGCAGGGCAAAACCTTGTATATCATGACGCCTTACGACTTCCCCGGCCCCCCCGTTTCTATCGACAGGATTCAGGTCGTTGAACTGGATAAGGGTAATCTAACGGGCACACTCATTGAAACGATCACCGACCCCGACAACCTGGACGGCGTTGCGAGCGGTGCAATCTTTGGGAATTCGCTGTACGTGAATAATGCCCGGTACACGAATGAGTTTCCACCGGCGGCTGACACACCTTTCTGGGTCACCAAGCTGAAGATTCGCCCCAAGAAATGAACTCGCGGACGACTGGACTCTAATCGGTCGTCGCGCTGCCTACGCCCCGACTCGCGCGGGGCTTTTCTGCTGGCGAGGGACCCGAGCTACCTGACGGTCTTATAGGAAATAGTTGCGTCCCCTTTTATTGAGAATAAAGGTTCTGGCAAGTTAAAAAACAGAAGTGAGACATCCTGATTTTCTAGTTTCAGGCTACCGCCCTTTCCCATTGTGTAAGCGCACCCTCCCTAAGGTTTCGATAGTTCTCGGCTTTAATCAAATGTCTTCCCAAGTTGAATAAATTTGAAACCACAGCATGGGTACCCAAGAACGATTTTGACAAAGACTTCGTCGATGAAGAAGGTGTCGCCGTAGCCACGGTGTTTGCGCTTTAGTCGGCGGGTATAGATGGCTCCGAACTTGATGCACCAAAGACGGATCGCTTCTCTACTGACAGTGATGCCGCGTTCGGCCAAGAGGTTTTCAATATTTCGGTGGCTGGATTGAAACGATAGTAGAGCCAGACGGCATAGGAAATGATATCCGGCGGAAATCTATGGCGTTTATATGTATTCATTCGCCGATTCTACCAATTTCGGTAAGTTAAGTTGGCAGTACCGTTACGCTGTCAGGACACTGGCAGAAACTTCAATGCCACACCATTATTGCACCAGCGCTGGTGGGTGGGTGCAGGGCCGTCATCGAAGACATGCCCCTGGTGGCCGCCGCAACGCGCACAGTGATATTCAACCCGCGTCCAGCCGTAGCGGTAATCGCGTTGGCTTTGCGTGGCATTGGGGATGGTGGTGAAAAAACTCGGCCAGCCGGTGCCGCTGTCAAACTTCATCTCTGAACTAAACAAAGGCAGTTCGCACCCGGCACAAGCAAACACACCGCGTGCCTTTTCTTTATCCAGTGGGCTGGAAAAAGCGCGCTCGGTTCCGTCCTTGCGCAGAATTTGAAACTGCTCAGGGGTAAGTTGTGCTCGCCACTGCTCCTCACTCAAATCAAGTTGACTGGTCACGCTGGGGGGCTTGGCATCGGCCGGCAGGAAATCGCGCCAGCGCGTCTGCATTGCCTCGATGTCGGCATTGGTATGGGTGCTGCTGCGAGCGCCGGGAAAGGTGCGAACAATACCCCCCACAACGGGCAGTGCGGCCAGAGCTAAAATTAATGATCGTCTTTTCATAATCAATCTGACACCCCTTTCCCCAATTAATTCCACTGCGCCGTTGCATTAGCCAAGAGCGGGCGATGGCCGCTGATTTGCGGGCACACAAAAGGTAAGTCGTCTGACTGGTGACCCTCGGGGATTCTGCCAAGTTAACTCGGGCGGATGATAGAACTTTGTCACCAGGATTCAAACAACAGCCCTACTCCACTCACCGTGCGCACTGATCCTAAGATCACGGTAATGCTGTGCGCCGACCAGGTGCCTGCTCAGATTGAACAAGTTCTGCACAGCGGCATGGGCACTAACGAATCTTTGAGCCTGCCGCATTGATTTGAACTTGCGCACTCCTCGCTCCCGCACTCTGGTTGCCTCATGGGATTGTTCGGCCCGATTATTCTTATACTGCTTAGCAGTGTGGATCGTCTCTGGCATCAACTGTCTATGCGCTACACCATAGCTGCGCAGCTTACCGGTCACGATCTTTCTTGGCACACCGATAAGTTGCTTCCCATCACGGAGTAGATTTTTCCGTCAGGGAAGCGGTAGTCTGGAGGATCTCCAGGATGACATTCCGTCCGTGTGCACGTTGACAAGAGAAGCGAGTCGTCAGCTGCGGCTCATCGCCAGCTGATTGATGGCAGCAATCGTCAACTGGTAGAGCTCGTCTGCCCGCGTTTCCGAGTTGGCAATCGCGGTGATGCCGAAGCGACCGTCGAGAGCAAGACTGGAGAGCATGTGCGGCACGACGCCCGTCCTCGAACCGCGGTCGAAGGTGAGGCCGGCAGCGGCGATGGCCGCGATCACAGCGCCCTCAGAAATCCCAGTCCACGCTTCGTCGACAAGATTATCAGTTGCTGTGTAGTACTTCTCCTGCCCGGACTGGTCAAGGTAGACGCCTAGCTCAGGGTCGTAGGCGCCAGGTGCCAAATGTCGCAGCACGGCGAAGGGGTGGGTGGTACCACTTTTGCGGAGATTGACCTCGATCGCGTAGGTCGCCCATGGCCCGCGATGTACCGAAGCAGCGACAAAGTCGATTGCCACCCGGCCCAAGGCGCCACGTCGGGCAAGGGCATTGGCCACTGCATAGGCATGTCTGCCAAGCTCGGGGGCATAAGCAGAGGCAGCGGGGAACCGACAACCCTGATAGACCTGACCGTCGTCGCCGCCCAGAATCTGTTCGTGCGTCGATAGCACCGTTGTTACTCCGTCTGCGCCGATCTCGATCTGGGCACTTGGGCTGGAGAACTGGTCGCCGACGATCCTTTCCTCTACGACGAAGCCGAGTTTGAGCTCGTCGACGTACCAGTCTTCTAGCGAGTTGATCCGGCTTCGCAGGCGCTGTTGGGCGATCTCTGATCCCGGTGGCTCCAGGTCGTCGACGCGGATCACGGCGTTGCCGTCTCCGGCGCCCGAGTCGTCGTGTTTGAGGATCACCGCCGTCAGCTCCGGCTTCAATGCTCGCAATCGGTCGATTGCCTCTACGCCAGCTGTTACCGTTGACAGGTCTTCGATACCTGTGGGAATGGGAACTCCCGCCTCGCTGAAAAGTTTGCGACCTGCACTTTTAAAGCCGATGGGCCATAGATCCGCTGGCGTACCAAACAGCGGCAGGCCGAGACGCAGGGCCAGAGTCTGCTCCGGCTCGGCCACATTCCACGGTTCGATGAACGCTGGGTCATCCCCAACCCAGGCTAAAATGTCTTCTATGAGATCGGGACGGTCGAGCAGCTTGGCGGCTACCGGTCGGCAACTCGGGTCGTCGACGACAATGATGTGGAACCGGTTGCGGGCTTCTGACTGAATGGAGGGTTGCAACAGCGAAAAATAGTGCTCGACCACTTCGCTCGCCGGCTCACCCGAGCAGACGTAGAGGATGCGAGTTGCCGGCATTCTCAGACACAGCAAACTCACAAGGAACCGATGTTCCAGGGCAGGAAGGCGGCTGCCGTAGTGCGACAGCAACGACTCGCCGACACTGAACGAAGGAAGTACAACGACGCAGTGAGGCGTGCTGGAGCCCGGCTTGTTGAGGGCATAGGTCGCACTGATTTGCGCTTGCAGACGTTGGAATTCGTTCATCGGGCCTTCCGGGTTGCGAGCTGGACTTGATCAGGCACCGATGATATCGCGTTCTCTGGCGGTCCTTCAACAACAGAGGTAGTGGCCACGGTTTTGTCGTGTGCATCGCGAATTATTAGCTCAACAATAGATACCGGCGGTCAGGTTGTGTGTCAAACTTCTGTTCGGAAGTAGTTCGGAGTTCGGTTTCAAAAGGTGTTTACGATTCTTCGACTTGCGGAAGCTGGCTGCAAAGTACCCACAAGCCGGGTTCGCTATAGGCTCGGTTTCGGTTCATTCCACCGTGCCCCACAGAAACAGTTCTTCGCTTTCTTCAGCTTACGACCCAGGTTCGGCCCTCTCCCTGCTCCTCATAAGAAGACGCTCTAAAGCTCTAGTTCTTCTGGGTCCACTAGATGCTATAAAAATTATAAAGTTATAATTTTTATAGCACCCCACTCCAGAGCCCTGATTCATAGGTCAAAGTCGGTGGGTATGTAGTATCAATCTACATTCGACTTTCGAGGTAGAGCCAGACTGCGTAACTGACAATATCGGGAGGAGATCGGTGGCGCTTGTATGTATTCATGCGTCGATTCTACCAACTTCGACTAGTTAATCTGGTGGTACCCTCTATCTTGGTTCTGCTGTATCAGTAGGTCTTTTATCATCAAGCTCTTTCTTATACTCATAGAACTCAAACCCCGCCCGATCCGATAGATTACACCAGGTAGATGTAGCGAAAAATATGCGATCATTCACTACTTCAACATTACGCACACCATTAGCACAGGGATTGCCAAACCCGTTCTTGGTCAAAACGCGTGCTTTACCCTCGCCCTCGAACACCACCAGGTCACCGCCCGGTACAAAGTCATTTGCCAGGCCTTTAGCCTCCATTTCAGACTTGGCCCAATCGTAGAGTACCCGCGCCTGGCTGGTATCCCGAAAATATTCCCAGTATGGGATGGGGAGGTAAAATCCTGGCATCAGGAGCAGGCGGCTCGCATCTGCCTTGAACAGCAGATCGTGTGCACCGGAAAAGGCATCAAAAAAACCCCAGAACAGTTGCCCGTCTTTACTCAGCGACGTCCAGGAGTAAATGTTTCCCGGATGACCCATACCCGCATCCCCGAAGAGTGGGTCTACGCCGAGTTTGTTTCTTTGCGTCTCCCAGTTACCGGATTCATTTGCCACTTGAAAGTCACGGTAACCGTAGAGTAATTCCGGGTTTATATTTCCCTTGGCAATAGCCTCCACGTCATCGAGCTTCATGCGAAAAATGGAAGAAGCACGCCACTGGTTGGCCATGTATTTTTGGAGCCCGACAGCGGATTTTGTCAATTGGTCAAACAGGTCCGGATCCGCTTCTTTGAAGTGGGAAAAACCCGCGCTGGTTCCCTGATGGTATGTGCCGAAGTAGATATACCCGTTGTGAAAATTCGTCGTCCCCCATTTGGCACCCCAGCTCCCCTTAACATCAGGGTCATAGCGGCCCATGTTGAAGACGATATCGAAGTTCATGGGCTTGTTTCGGGTCCAACCGCCCACAGGGACAGGCGCAGACATCAGCATGACGGATTCATGTTTTGAGGAATCGCGCTTGCCAGTATCGGGGTCATACAAATGCGGGTGAGATGCGGAGGACATAATCAGCCGTTCGGTACCATCAACGTGGGTGAACTGCTTGAAGTCACCAATCATGCCAAAATTTCCATCCAGTTCCGGCACCGATACGACATCCCACCCCGCACCTTTGCCATTATCAGTTTGCAGGTAGTTACCACCTGCAAACGGCTTCTCTGGAGTGCCGATCCAGCGCAGCATGACAGTTGGCCCGTCACCATTCTGGGTCATGCCTGTTTCAGCGCCAATAATGGTGTAAAAAGCCGTATCACCATTCTCGTCAGTAATGACTTTAAATCGTCTTGTGGTATCGCCGCGCAGCTCTCGATAACCCAGGAAGGAGCGCTTCTTTGCATTAAACACGAAGATGCGCAGCCAGCCCTCTCCTCCACTGTGTAAGTGATGACCGGCAAAGAATATTAAATCGCCATAGCTGCCAGCCGCCCGCAACCCCATAATCGATAGGGCAGACATTTCGTCATGGGGCTGTGTTGCCTGTGCATACTCCTTGCCACCGCTAGTCAGCGTTCCCTCATGGATCAGTTCATGAGAGCCATTTTCGAGGTTAAAGATATAAATCAAGGAGGGGGTAGACAGAACCCCTTGTGCAGAGCAGCCAGTGAACGTGCTCTGGTAGGTGCTCAGGTACATCGGGAGATTGAGGTTCTGAACTGGCCAGATACACCAGCCCTGAGCGATTGTACCAACCCATAGTTCATTTGCACCGTATGTGGTGGTCCCCCAAGGGTAGGAGGAATTCCGCTTTGCCTGAAAGCCGACCGGCATCTCACTAAGCCAGTCAACAGTCGCATCCTGGATGTTATGACTACTGGTTACACTGTCAAACGCTTCATCTATCGGTGCCTGTGCAGATCTTGAAAATGGCGCAACCACCAGGTTTTCGCTTGCTGCGTGTAGGGGGAGCGGCAGTAAAGCAATTAGAAAACTGGCCAGAGACAACACAGTCTGCAACATTCTCGTATCGATACTCACAGTTTCATCCAAATAAGATGTGTATTTATTTCTGACGGGACAGCAGCCTGAGCCAAAGTATCCCCGTAATACCCGCAAAGGCCTCAAAGAACAGTACACCCCATGTGTATACCGTGCTGCTGCCATCTATCAACAGGCCATAGCTGCGACTAATGGCCATGCAACTACCCAGGAAAGCCAAAGCGTATACAAAGTTTTTGAAGAGACGCTGCTCGTAGAGTGCGGCAGCGGCCATTAAACCCACGGCGAACTGGAATCCACCATACATTACGCGAAGATCTGTGTTTCCTGTTGCATCTACGCTGGTGACACCAATGATACTGGCGATCTGGCCGGTATCGAAAATGCATATAAGCCCCCAGGGCATCCAGACCGCACAGTTAAAAATTAAATAGGGCTTAATGTAGTTCATAGTCAATCTCCTTCTATCACATCACCTCGACAGATATTTGTAACGCAGCGATATTTTATTGAAGCAGGCCGATTTCGTCTCAGGTGCGCGCATATGTGACGGAGAGAACTTCTAGTCTGTGTCAGCAACAGCTACTTTGTGAGTATCACTCGAGCACCACCCTGGGCAAAGGCTTGTTAATCTCTTCGGGAATCTCTCGCTCGAACATGTCCAAAACTTCACTTGGAGGCCCCTCGTCGTGGAGTAGCGCCAGCACCGCCAGCTCACCCTTCTCATTGCGGTGCACATAGTGAGTCTCCATCAGAAAAGATTTGCCATTGATCCGATGTTCACTGGGTGTGTGCACATGGAACTGTAGGAGTTCGAATACCTCCCCACCCACCCTGAGGTAGTTGCCCGGTTGCACGTTGGCCTGGGCTGTGTGGCCGTTATTTACCAGATCTACTGTCGACGTGTTGTAATCCAACTTCAGTGTGGGTAAATCGGCATCGAAGGCATCTACGATATTGATCGGAGACTGATTCAACCCCACTTTACATTGGACGAAATTCGGAGATAGGTCACCCCAGTGCTCAGGGCCAAGCTCACCCGTGTAGGCCCAGTGAGCACTGCCCTCATCCGCCTGTGCCGCCAGTATGAGTAACATGGCAAAACATCCTGCTATCTTTGAAATCCAACTCATCGTTTGCGCTCCTGGGCTTGTTATTGCAAACAGCATAGACCGACAACCACAACGTATCCAGCAAATCATTCTCACAAAATATTCCCGAAAAGGACGGGAGCACTCCCCCTTTCGCACCCTATCAAGCAATATATCTGCCCTACTACTTGAAACAATATTCCGGTAAATTAAGCCGACATACAATTGGAGGCTACATGCGTTTTTTGGCCACTCGATGACACCATGAGAAGGAAACTCTATAAGCCCCTGGGCTTCGCCTTTCTCCTCCTGGGTGGCCTTGGTATCGTTTTGCCAATACTACCCAGCACGCCTTTCGTTCTGCTAGCGGCCTGGTTTTTCGCGCGTTCCTCCGAAAAATGGCATCAGCGACTGCTGGACAGTGAGATGTTTGGGGCCATGATTCGTAACTGGGAGGCGAATCGCTGCATCTCACTGCGCACCAAAATCGTGGCACTGTGTGCCATGCTTGTTGCCGGCAGTGCATCTGTTACCCTCGCTATCGAAGATACACGCCTGAAGCTTTTTGCTTTAGCAATGATTGCGATAGGCACGATCACCGTGTTGATGATCAAAACCTGTAGCGGTGACTGCGAGGCCAAAGAAGCAATGATCGACCAGCAAAACCTGCCTGACTGATTTGAACTTACGGATGCCTCGCTCACTTACCTGGCTCGCCTCATGTGATTTCCCTCTCAAATAAGCCACCTCCGCCAACACCACCCAACGCATCACCGGCGTCGAGTACGTCAGGTTCGCCGGATGTATCTGGAGTTTCCAGCCCCCGGTAGGCATCCTTTCACGACCACATCCATCCATGTATCCGCCCGAAAAATTTGGGGGTGGCTCTTAAAGGCGCGACCATAATGCTGCTGATACAAGGTAGCTGGATATCATCTGAGATCATTGCCAGGGGTTGCTGATGATCTCGGGCGGGAAGCGGTAGCGCTTGGAGCTGGTCACAATTTTATCCAAATGTTGAATTTCTGGGCACGGGAGTATAGCTTGGCAAGTCAGCAGTGCCGGTTTTGCGAAAGCAACCGCAAGTAAACGATACGATAGCTTGGAGGAAGCATGCTACTCAAAGGCTCATGTCATTGTGGTACGGTAAAGTTTCAGATCGATT
>JBALVO010000144.1:0-9086 GCA_036961445.1 Halioglobus sp. | reverse complement strand
CTAATTCGCTGCAAAACCTGGGCTACCTGGCGAATCACATGATCGCCCACTTCGTGTCCGAAACTGTCGTTTACTTTCTTGAAGTGGTCAATATCGATCATGATCGCGGCAGTTGGCAGTGCCTGCCTGGATGCATTTGCAAGGCTGATGTGCAATGCGTCTTCCAGGCCCCGGCGATTCAGTAGCCGGGTGAGTGGATCTTCGGTAGCAAGGTGCGATAAATGTTGTTGATATTCTATAAGCACGCTGGCGAGAAAACCGATGGCCACTAACGCATAGGCGCTACTATGTACGCCAAAAGAGATGGCCTGGGCCATTGGGTAGTTATCCGACACCAGTAACTGGTACAGAGCAATAGGTATTCCCACTACCATCATCAGCGCTGCGTAAGCGATGATGGCGTCGCCAATATTGCGCTGCTGCCAGCCGCGCCAGGCACACAGCAGGCCCACTCCTGCAAAAAACAGCGCGGCAGACGAGGTCTGCACAATAAACATGTCTTGCGGTGGCAAGAAGAACACGCTGAGACAGGCGATAAAGCAAATCACCGCCAGGGTGTAACGGCCTGTGGTAATGCCTGCGCGCTGCCCGGCAGCCAGAAACAGGATGTAACTGTTGATAATGGCGGCCACGGAGGGCACATCCACGGTCATGGGGGTGTCCGCGCCCCGTTGCAGTGTCAGGGCAATCCAGCCCAGCAGGGCCGCCATGAAATAGACCGTGTACAAACCGAGCCCGGCGGGCGGATTGTTGGAATCACTGAGTACATAAACCACCAGCATCTGCGCAAAAGTGATCGAAAAGATCAGCCCAATATGCATAAAGGCCCAGCTTTGCGGGAAAATATGCTCCATTTTACTCCCTGGAACAGCCGTTGCTGCCGACTGTAGTTTCAAGTCAATTTATTTGTCGGGGCAGGTCATTGTTGACCTGCCGGGGGCTACCCATACTGTCCGCCGTCCAATTTTATGCGCCCTGAGGTCATACCATGTTGCAGCGAGAATTTACTGAAGAACAAAATATGTTTCGCGATGCTTATCGTAAATTTCTCGCCACCGAGATTGTGCCACATATGGAGGCCTGGCGTGAGGCGGGAATTGTTGACCGGGCGGCTTTTCGCAGGGCGGGGGAGCAGGGTTTTTTGATGGTTTGGCCCGATGAGCAATATGGCGGTATGGGTGATCCCGACTTTCGTTTTGAGCAGGTTATTCTGGAAGAAACCTGTTATGCCCGTGTGGGTGATTGGTATAACTCATTGCACAGTCGTCTGGTTGGTCCCTATTTCACGCGATTTGGTAGCGATGAGCAGTGCCAGAGGTTTTTGCCGAAGTGCGTCAGCGGTGAGTCCATTCTCGCCATTGCCATGACAGAGCCCGATGCAGGTAGCGATCTGGCGGGCATGCGTTCCTCGGCGATAGAGCATGATGACCACTGGCTGCTGAATGGTTCCAAGACGTTTATTTCCAACGGGATTAACGCCGACGTGGTGATTGTGGCGGCCAAGACTGATCCGGATAACAATCCCCATCACATGACGCTGTTCATCGTCGAACGCGGGATGGAGGGCTTTGAGCGCGGTCGCAACCTGGCGAAAATGGGAATGAAGGCCCAGGATACCGCTGAGTTGTTTTTCAGTGACGTGAAGGTTCCGAAAACCAATGTACTGGGAGAACCGGGTAAGGGCTTTATCTATCTTATGCAAGGCCTGGCCGAGGAACGCCTGATCGGCGCAGCGGGTTATCTCGGTGCAGCCCAGTTATCCTGGGATTTGACCGCAGACTATGTGCAGGAGCGCAAGGCCTTTGGCAAGCCTCTGGCGGCGTTCCAAAATACCCAGTTCAAACTGGCTGAGATGCGCGCCGAATTGGATATTGCCCAGGTGTATGTGGACCATTGCGTAAAGTCTTTTAACGCCGGGGTATTAACTGCGGTGGATGCTGCCAAGGCCAAACTGGTGACCAGCGAGCTGCAAGTGGCGATAGCCGACCTGGGAGTGCAGTTGCACGGGGGTCACGGCTATATGGACGAATATCCCATTAGCCGTCAGTATACTGATGCGAAAATTTCCACCATCTATGCGGGCAGCTCTGAGGTGATGAAAATTATTATCAGCCGGGAATGTCTGTCTGATGATTATGTCCCGTTTAATACTCGAAATTTTTAACCATTGAAACAAGGGGTTTTATCATGGATTTAGCAGGAAAAGTAGCTATTGTCACTGGCGGTGCCTCCGGTCTGGGTCGCGCCACGGTAGAGGCGTATGTTGCCAAGGGTGCAACAGTTGCCATCTTCGATATGAATGAAGCCAACGCCAATGACGTCATAGCACAGCTCGGAGCAGATAACGTGGCGTTTTGGAATGTCAACGTCGCGGACGAGACGTCAGTGCAGACGGCGGTGGCCGGCGTGGTGGAAAAGTTTGGTGCTATTCATGTGTGCAACAACTTCGCGGGTATAGGCAACGCCTGTAAAACCCTGAGCAAGAAAGGGGTGTTTCCACTGGACCAGTACATGACGGTGATCAATGTAAACCTGGTGGGTACCTTTAATGTCTCGCGCTATGCCGCTGAGCAGATGGCCAATAACACGCCTATCAACGATGATGGCGGTCGCGGTGTGATCATTAACACCGCTTCCATTGCCGCTTACGAAGGGCAGGTCGGGCAGTTAGCTTACAGCGCGAGCAAGGGCGGCATCGTCGGTATGACGCTGCCCATGGCGCGCGATCTTGCCAGCTACGGGGTGCGCGTTAACACCATTGTGCCGGGCCTGATTCACACACCTTTATTTGAGACCATGCCGGAGCAGGTCTACAAGTCTCTGGAATCCAGCGTGTGCTATCCCCAGCGCCTGGGTAAGCCAGCTGAGATCGCACATCTGTCGGTGTTTATCGCAGAGAACGACTATATAAACGGAGAGTGTGTGCGACTCGATGGTGCCATTCGGATGCAACCGCGCTAGGCGCGCTCAAGGAGACTGAGATGGGACCATTAAACGGCTACACAGTAATCGAGTTGGCGGGTATTGGACCCGCCCCTATGGGTGGCATGATGCTCGCCGATATGGGCGCGGAAGTGATCCGTATTGATCGGACCACCGGCGCCAACGCACTGGTGATGAAGGATGTCAGCGCCCGCGGGAAAAAATCAGTAGTGCTGAACCTAAAGGATGCCAGTGGTATCGAGACGCTGCTGCGCATGGTGGAGAACGCCGACGTTATTATCGATCCATACCGCCCGGGGGTTTGCGAGAAGCTGGGCATAGGCCCCGAGGTGTGCCTGGAGCGCAATCCCAAGCTGGTTTTTGCGCGCATGACTGGCTGGGGGCAGGAGGGTCCTTTGGCCCACACTGCCGGGCATGATATCAATTATATTGCCATCACCGGTGCGCTCTACGCTATGGGCAGGAAGGGCGAGAAGCCAGTGCCCCCATTGAACCTGGTGGGCGATATGGGCGGCGGTGGTATGTTGCTGGTTAACGGCGTGCTGGCAGCGCTGCTGGAAGCGGCAAATTCAGGCAAGGGTCAGGTGATTGATGCGGCAATGGTGGATGGTGCCGCGCAGTTGATGTGGATGTTTCACGGCTTCGAGGCACTGGGCATGTGGGATGCAAATCAGCGCGAGTCGAATATGCTCGACGGTGGCGCACATTTTTACGATGCCTATGAGTGCGCCGACGGTGAATATGTTTCTATTGGCTCTATCGAGCCGCAGTTTTATGCCTTGCTTAAAGAGTTGGGCGGTTTGTCTGAAGATGATTTTGGCGATCAGCACGACCAGTCCCAGTGGCCAGCCATGTCGGAGAAACTCGCGGCAGTGATCAAACAAAAAACCCAGGCCCAGTGGTGCGAGATCATGGAAGGGACTGACGTTTGTTTTGCGCCCGTGCTGAATTTCATGGATGCACCGAAACATCCTGCTAACATCGCACGCGATACTTATATCGAAGTGGATGGCATAACCCAGCCGGCGCCCGCGCCGCGCTTCAGTCGCACACCGTCGCGCGTGCAACACGGCGGACACGATACCGGTGCCGACACGGATGCCGTGCTGACGGCCATGGGCTTTGGTGAACAGGAAATTGCCGGGCTCAAATCTTCAGGCGCTATTGTCTGATCACACTTATCTTTCTGGAGTTCACTCATGAGTGAGTACGAAACAGTGCTGGTTGAGAAACACGATAGTATCGCTGTCGTTAGCCTGAACCGACCGAATGCCCTGAATAGTTTTAATGAGAGTCTGCGCCGCGAGTTGCTGCAGGCTACGCGTGAAGTCAACGACGATGACAGTGTGCGCGTGGTGATACTCACCGGTGCCGGCCGCGCTTTCAGTGCCGGTGCTGATTTGGCTGAAATGCCGTCTGGCGGTAAGAATTTTCGGGTGGAAGATCAGCTTAACGGCGAGTTCAAACCCAGTCTGATGGAAATCATCGAGGCACCCAAACCCTGGATTAGTGCAGTGAATGGCCCCTGTGCCGGCATTGGAAGTGCTTATGCTATGGCCTGTGACCTCACCGTGATGGCAGAAGACGCGTTTGTTTACCAGGCTTTTACTGCGATCAGCCTGGTACCCGATGGCGGAGCGACCTGGCACCTGGTGCGCACGCTTGGTCGCAAGCGCGCTTATGAAGTGATCGTTTCCGGCGAAAAAATCAATGCTGCGAAGTGCCTGGACTGGGGACTGTGCAATCGGGTGGTGCCGGCTGAGCGCTTGCTGGATGAAACCCTGGCGTGGGCCGCAGAACTTGCCGGTAAAGCGCCATTGTCTTTGCGCTATGCCAAGCAGGCTTTGAACGATGCGATCGAAGACTCTGTCGGCGATACAATTTCCAAGGAAGCCAAGCTACAACATATCTGTATCGGCAGCGACGATTCTAAAGAGGGTGTCGCCGCATTCATGCAAAAGCGCGCACCGCAATGGCAAGGACGCTAAAGCGTCCGGGAGAACGAGATGGCAGCCCCTGAGCTAATTATTGAACGCCGTGACAGCTACGCTGTACTAACACTTAATCGGCCCGGGTCCATGAATGCACTGTCCCCCTCGTTAATGAGTGAGCTGTGCCAGGCATTTCGCGATTTACAGGGCGAACGCGATATTCTCGCCGTGGTACTTACCGGTGCGGGGCGCGCGTTTTGTGCGGGTCTGGATCTCAAGGCTATGGGCGAGAGCGAAGAGGGTCTGGCGGCATTTGCCATCCATGGCGAGAATGACTTGTATGCGGTTATGGCAGGGTTTGACCGTCCTATTATCGTCGGGGTGAACGGCGTAGCAGCCACCGGTGGTTTCGAGTTGGCCCTGATGGGTGACATTTTATTGGCATCCGCTGAAGCGCGTTTTGCCGATACTCATTGCCGGGTCGGCCTCGCGCCAGGCTGGGGGCTTTCCCAGAAGCTGGCGCGTATTATCGGTCCGAGTCGCGCGCAGGAGGCACACTTTACGGGCAATTTCATCAGCGCCGAACAGGCCAGTGCCTGGGGCCTGGTGAGCCGCGTGGTAGCGCCCGAAGACTTGCTGGATGAATGCTGCAAGCTGGCTTTGGATATCGCCAGTTGTGTGCCGCAGACCGTAAAAGTCTACAAAAAATTGGTCAATGATGGACTCAATACTACCCTGGCGGCCGGTCTGGCGATGGAGCGCAGTGTTATGGCCCATGCTAACAAGGGTGTGTCTGGTGATACCATTGCGGCTCGTCGCAGCGCAGTGCAGCAACGTGGCAAGGACCAAAAAACCGCGTAAAGCACGGTACTGGTTGCAGAGTCATTGTGCGTTATAGTGTTCCGCCAGTCCTATAGCGGAGATATCTATGGAGGGTGACAGCAGGCACGAGCTTGTCGCGTGGCGCGAACGTGTAGAGCGGACGCTTGATGAGCAGCGCGCGGATGCCCGTGACAAACGCCACAGCAAAGGCTATCGCAGCGCCAGGGAAAATTTGGCCGACCTGGTGGATGAGGGTAGTTTTCAGGAATACGGTCAACTGGCGGTGGCTGCTCAGCGCAATCGCCGCGATTACCAGGACCTACAATCCAGCACCGCAGCCGATGGCATCATTACCGGTACCTGCACCATCAATGCACACCTGGTCGGCGCAAAGCATGGCCGCGCCGGCGTTATCGTTAACGACTATTCAGTGTTGGCCGGAACCCAGGGCTTTTTTCATCATAAGAAGCTGGACCGAATCTGTGAGTTGGCGCAAAAACTATCGCTGCCATTGATTATGTACACAGAGGGGGGTGGCGGCCGCCCCGGTGACACCGACGTTACTACCCATATGGCCGGTCTCAACGTTGAATCCTTTAGCACATGGGCCGCACTAAGCGGCGAGGTGCCGCGTATTGCGGTCAACAACGGTTATTGTTTTGCCGGTAACGCCGCCTTATTCGGGTGTGCTGACTTTACCATTGCCACCCGTAATTCCTGGATCGGCATGGCCGGTCCGGCGATGATCGAAGGGGGCGGGCTGGGCAAATTTGAAGCCACTGATATCGGTCCCATTAGTGTGCAGGAAAGAAATGGCGTGGTGGATATTGTGGCGGATGATGAAGCTCACGCCACGGCTATTGCACAGCAGTTGCTGTCTTATTTCCAGGGTGATGTGCAGAATTGGCAGAGCGTGCCCCAGGAAGGGTTGAGAGAACTGGTACCCCAGGACCGGCGTTGGGCCTACCCGGTGCGCCGGGTTATCGAAACGATCGCTGACCAGGGATCTTTTCTTGAGCTGCAGCGCATTTATGGACGCAGTATTATTACCGGCTTTATTCGTCTGCAAGGAAAACCTGTTGCACTGATTGCCAATGATTGCCAACAGCTCGGTGGTGCGGTAGATGCGCAAGCCGCCGAGAAAGCCGCGCGCTTCCTGCAGATTTGTGATGCCTTTAAACTGCCAGTACTGTCACTGACAGATACCCCTGGATTTATGGTGGGACCAGACAGCGAGGTGCAGGGCGCGGTGCGGCGTATGTCTTCCCTGTTTCTGGCCGGCGCCAAGCTCAGTGTTCCGGTAGTGGCCATATTTTTGCGCAAGGGTTATGGCCTGGGTGCTATGGCTATGACCGGTGGGAGCTTCGTCCGGCCAGTGTATGCAGCATCCTGGCCTACCGGTGAGTTTGGCGGCATGGGCCTGGAAGGAGCTGTGCGCCTGGGGTTTAAAAAGGAGCTCGAAGCGGTATCCGATGACGCAGAGCGCGAGGCCTTGTTCCAGCAGTTGGTGGCACGCATGTATGAAGTGGGTAAGGCCACAGAAGCGGCATCGTATCTGGAAATTGATGCGGTTATCGACCCGGTAGATACCCGAGCGGTGGTATTACGCGCACTGGCGGCGGCAGGAGTCGCGGGTGACTGACAGCGCCGGTGGCAGTGTTTATGTATTTTGTCCCAGGGCTGTGCTGCAGGCAGCTAGCGCACTTGGCGTAGACAGTACTGCGCTGCTGCGCGATGCGCGCATTAATGCAGAGTTGCTGCGCGACCCCGGCGAACGTATTCCCCTGAGCCAGTACCTGAATTTGTACCAGTTGGCAGCGCAGCGCACCGCAGATCCGGACCTGGGTTTGCATGTGGGGCATATTATTTACTTCAGCGGCATGAACCTGCACCTTTACATGACAACCATCTGCCGCAACCTGAAGGAATACTTTAATGTCATCCCCAGTACGATTCGCTTGCGCGGTGACACCGGGCGGGTACTGATCAGACCAAAGGGTGAGTATATTCGTCTCGAGTGGCATCCATTACATGAAAATACCCGGACATGGCGTCCGCTGGTCGACGAAATGCTCAAGTCTTCAGCCGAGATTGTGAACGCCATCTGTGCCCTGCCTGTTCCTGTGCTCGCGGCTGAATTTTCCTATCCTGCGCCGGATGATACGCGCGCACTGAAAAGAGCATTCGGCCCAAATCTCAAATTTGGTTGCAGCATTAGCTGCGTTTATTTTGCCAGGGAGGCGGTGCGTTTCCCGCTTATTGACCTGGACTTTGAACTGGGCCGGGATTTCTGGGCTGGCCCCAAATCGGTATTCGCTGAACCCGATGGCGTCGATCCTTTTTTACGCGACACTCGGGCCGCCATGCGCAGGGCGCTGCCAGGCGGCGAGTTGACGATTGATAGTTTGTCGCTCGACATGGGCATCTCGCGTCGAACCCTGCAGCGGCGTCTCAGCTCTCTTGATTCGAGTTTTAAGCAGATGCTGCAGGATGTGCGCGAAGAGATCTCTCTGCGCTATCTGGACGACCCGCGCCTGGCGATTACTGAAATCGCTCTGTTGCTGGGCTATTCTGACCAGGCATCTTTTTCTAACGCGTTCAAAAGTTGGCGTGGTTATGCTCCCAGCGAATATCGTCAGCGAGGCTAGAGTCACAGTGTTGAGCTGCTACCATTGATAACGATGACAAGGAAGATAGCGAATGAAAGACCTGTTTAATGTAGAAGGTAAAGTGGCCGTAGTTACCGGGGGTTCCAGGGGCATCGGCGCGATGATCGCCCGGGGCTTTGTGGAAAACGGCGTGAAGACCTATATCACCGCGGGCAAGGAAGAAGAACTCAATGCCACCGCGCTGGAATTGTCTGCGCTGGGTGAATGCATTGCCATACCTTCGAATCTTGCGACACTGGAGGGGGTGACAGGCCATACCGTAATTCTTGATGGTGGTTATGTCGCTGTCGCTTGAACCTTATCAACGTGGAGCAGGCCGAAGGAGTGAATACTATGGATGATGGCGAGTCGGTGGAGTCGGAATTCCCGGGTCTTTATCTTATCCACGATACGTCGCTGGATCCGCAGTCGCTGGTGGCAGCGACTGCGGAAACACCTTTTATCGCCATACCCTGGAGCGAGCGCGACACACCACCGGCGGGTGCCAGAGTGCTGCTGTGCCTGGGTGACGAGCAGATTCGCGATATTGCGCATCGAGCGCTGGAGCGGCAATGGGAGGTGGGGTTGTTGCCCCATCCCGAGGCGCGCCAGGCGCTGTTGGCGCTGGGGGTGAAAGGTGAGTTGACAGCCGTGTTCAAACATTACCTGGGCGCTACGGCTGTCGATGCGGATGTTCTGACCTGCAACGACGAAGTGGTTTTTTCGTCGGTGGTGATAGGCC
>JBALVO010000143.1:0-9225 GCA_036961445.1 Halioglobus sp. | reverse complement strand
CCCTCCTAAGGGGAAGGTCTCAGGTTCGACTCCTGAAGGGCGGGCCATATCGACCTGCATCTAGGTTATTCTTATCGGTGAGCACGATAATGCTTGCTTCGGTGCCGGGGCGACGCAGAGTACCGAAGTGATCTTGGGCAAGCCGCAGCGCTGCAGGTACAGCGAGATCACGGGTGAATCGCCGCCAGTAATAGCGATGCACTTGCTACCAGGCTCAGCTGCAGTCGCAGACGCGCATAATAGGACGGCTGCCGGTGAAACAGGGCATGGCGTCTCTCGATGACAACTGTTGCGAGAAACAGCAACGCGCCGAGCAGGAAAAAGGGCGCAGGGGCCAGCAGCACGTGGCCGAAAACGGCGACTAACACCACCGCATTACTCATAAGCAGCGCCGCCGGGCTGCGACGTATGAGTGCAAGGCCCCACCACGCACCTACCAGAAAGCAAATAATGGCCAGTGTATAGGTGGCAAGACTCTTTGCCCAAAGCTGCTGGTGTTGCGCGTCCAGATACAAGGCCGCCAGTAGGCCAACGAAGGGCAGTAAGCCCACTCGCCCGAGCCAGGTAGCATATAACGGTGTCTTATCAGTGTCCGAGGTGTGCGTGTTACCCAGGTGGCGCCACCACGACTCGCTGTGTTTCGTTACCTGCGGCGCGAGGTGGCTGTCTGGCACACCGCGCTCAGCGTACCACTGCTGCCACTCATAAGGCGTGAGCGTTTTCGGGACCTCGCCCGTGAGTGCGCGACCCAGAGATTTGGCCCTCAGGCTGTTATCGGTGGCCGCTTCTTTCTCACCCAAAAGTCGTCTTATTTTTTCGTGATTGACAGCCATTGCACGTGTGTCCAGTTTTTCAGCGAACGATTCCAGGGGTTACAGTGACTACCAGTGACCGGTACCGGGCTCACCCTTGAATGGCCCAGTGACGCTCTGCGTTACCCAGCCGCCGTAAAATGCGCCCGGCTGCGGTTTGACCCGCTCACTGTTAACGCGGCAGTCAACACGGCCAGGATAGAAAGAAATACATCCGTCGATAGCCGCGAAGTACTCGTTTGGGCTCGCATAGCTCCAGGCCACTGCACCCGCAGCGAGGTCTGATGCCAGCGCCCAATAGGTCGCCACGCCTTTCCATTCGCAGCAGCTGCTGCCGGTGGTGCGCACCAACAGTGTCCAGTCGACATCCTGCGACGGAAGGTAATAGGTTGGTGGACTGGCAGTTTCCAGAACACGCAGGCAGGCACTGGATCGGGCGAGCCTGAGCCCACCGGACCATACCTCCACCACGGCATCGCTGCTCACCAGTGCAGGTGGCCGCGGATAATCCCACACTGACTCCTGCCCGGGCCCAGGCTCGTCAGCAAAGGAAGGACGCTGTTGCCCGATATACTTCCACATAACGTGATGACCGCAATGACTTTGGAATATATACGCTGATTGGCCTGACTGGGATCACGTGAACTACTCGCTCCGTACAACGCTCTCCCTTTAATGAGGCTTGCAGAGATAGCGCTATGAAGATATTCAGAATTGACTTCGCCAACAGTCCACTTTCGCCTACCAGCGACCGTATGGGCAAAACTGGGATGAACGACCGCCTTTTTATTCTTTTGAGTCATTGACCAGTAGACAAGAAATTAGGGCTTCTATATAGCCGGACTAAATTAGTGGACACTCCTTTGCGACCAATTGGTCTAGCAAGGAAACATTGGGGTGCTAGTATTACTACGACGGATATTAAGAATACTCGCACCCGTTAGCACAACAATAGGAAAATTTCGTCGGCACCCACTTAGTTCTGACCAACTAATTGATAAGGATTAGATAACGGGATATTTCGCGCTTTGCCCTAAAAATGCGAAGTGATACTTCATGAGCTATTGATTTGTCTTGACTGGCATGGCTATGCGCGATCTATATTCTCTTGGCTGAGGTAAGAGGCAACAATTAAAAACATAGGTATTATGCAAGCAAACATCAGGCAATGGGCGGGCCAGTTGCGCGGTAAGAAGCCATCCACTGAAGGAGGCAACCAGGTCACAGGGCAGCAGGGCACACCCAACAACCCCCAGGTAACAGCAATTATTGCGGGCTATACGTTGGCTATGGAAGAAGTCACGGGCTCAGCTATAACCGCCAAACAAAGACAGCAGGTTGAAACCGACTGTGCCCTTTTTTACATCAAGGGTCTGCGAATTCTCAGGACAGTGACCTCAGTGCAAACGCTGCGCCGCGTGGGGCAAGATTTTTACTCACACAGACATTTCATTGGTCTTGGCTTTTACTCGAATTTTTGGTCAGAGCCACAGCAGCAATTGCTCGCTGACATTGCAGATACATTCTGCTGAGCCTGCTTTTCTTCGCCCCTAGAAAAACCTTCAAATGACAAACTTGGCTAATCGAAT
Source organism: Halioglobus sp. (assembly GCA_036961445.1). Taxonomy (GTDB): domain Bacteria; phylum Pseudomonadota; class Gammaproteobacteria; order Pseudomonadales; family Halieaceae; genus JBALVO01. The sequence continues at coordinate 6,824 of JBALVO010000143.1, read as the reverse complement.
GTCCGCCGTGAGGTGCGATCTCAACCGGTCGACGCAACACTTCGTCAAGAACACTTCAAATGAAGCATATGTAACTAAATCAAAGGGATAGCCGACGTTTTGCGTCCTCAGCCCAGCCAGGGGCAATAGTCTCCACGTGCGGCAAATAATGGTTCTTGGTTCTATCATCTCTCAATCAATAACTACTTGCCCATGCTTAGCAGCTAATTCGACTAGCTCTCTCCTATCCGGGCTTTCCCAATTTATGCCTTTACTAAATGCTGTAAACATTTCTGAAGCATTGCCCTTGGATGTCATTGAGATAAATTCACCGCCGTCTTTCCCAAAACGAAACCAATGTACCGTGCCCGCTGGTATGTGAACCAATGTACCTGGGGAGGCGAGAACTTCCTCTTCGCCAACACCGCAATGAACTTGCCCCTTGGTAATATAAAGTGATTCGTCCCATGGATGGTAATGAGGTCCTGGACCTTTACCCTCCGTACCTTCTGAATGAAAAACTTCATAGCCATCAGTCTCACTCTCAGACGCGAGGACAGTGATAGAAAAACCACCGACATTCAGTGGATTCGAGCGTTGGTCATTGGTCGTGATTATTGTTTTCGCCATCTACTAAATCTCCCATGCACGTTACAATATTACGTATTTATCTTTGACATTCACTACAAGTTACGACTATTCAACCCAGAAACGCATAAGTTCACGATATCCTAAAAAACAAGGAAATACCGCTTCATTATGTAATACGCGGTGACTGCCCCTGATTCTAGTCTAGGACGCTGATTGTATCCGCTTTCGCCTAGGGGCCGCCGTTTGGTCTACACTGTGGCGTAGAGCACAAAACGACTCAACACAGACTCTGGCCAGGGGTGTAGTCGTAGTCAGATTTATACGGCAAAAATAGCATTGGTTGCTGTATGTCAGTACTCGTTACTTCTTCTGATATGGTGTAAATGATGAGAAGGATAAAGCCACACACGCGATCCAAGCGATTTCTTAAGGATATCTCTGCCCACACACCCTTTACCAAAATGGTAAAACTATTGATCGTGCTGTGGCTAATATTTTCTGCCGGTTTGTACTTTGCCGAACTGGGTATTGAAGGCGCGCATATCAAATCGTATGGAGATGCGTTGTATTGGGGTGTAGCCGCATTTTCTACGGCGGGAATAGCTGATTCACCGATATCTGCTGTTGCCAAGTTAATCGGCGGTCTATGGATAGTTATTGGTTCAATGTTGTTCTTTGGCACTATCGTAGCAACCGTTACCACCTATTTTACAAGACCAATGCAGCGCCCCCATAGAAAGATAATCGATACGATAGAGTATAACCTCGAACAGTTAGGCGATCTGACGCTCGACGAGCTCGACTTGTTGAAGGAGACGGTTGATACACTGATCGTCCATGTCGAGCGAATAAAGGCAAAACAGGCAAGGGCATAGTCGGTTTCAGACAACAAAAATTCACTCGAGCAGAAAAAACGCAACGAAGTTATGCTTTTTACTGCTGATGATTTACGACGTTGAATGGCTGTATTTGGTACAGTCGGCCCCAGAAATCGGCTAAATAGACTGCTTTCTACGACCGCTCCGAGGTGATAGCGGACATCGTCTCCGCCCTGGGGCCGATTTTCTCTATGATGTCCGCTTTCGACCGGCAAAGCTGCCGCTGGTGACTTGTGGTAAATTAAGTGCCACAGTCCGCTAACGCGCTCAAAGCCGCCTCTGGCCGTCTTGTGACAATCTGCGTCTCAGAGTCCGCTTTCGACCTCCACAAGAGACTTTCGAGATAACACCAAATCCAGTTATTCGATGAGATCATTCGGAACAACATAATGTTAGGTATCAGCGCATGATCGACATATCAATCCTAGAAACTGTAGCGGAAATATCCGTTGCCTTGGCTGGGTTTGCAGGTATTGTTGCCACGTTTCAGTTTCGTGATGGCGATACTCCTAGTGCTGGGAAAATTGTCGCCCTTACAATTATTGTAAATATGGGATTGAGTGCAGGAATGTTCGCATTCCTACCGTTGATTCTCTTTAGCTTCACCTCAGATGAAGCGATTGTTTGGTTCGTGGCAAGTTATTTATTGGCCATATATATGTGTTACATGATGTTCTTTGTCCAAAAGAATATGCACGGAAACATCCGACGTAACAGGGTGCGGTTTTTATTCACAACATACCAGATTATCGCTGGACTGCTTATCGTAGTGTTGCTGTTAAGCGGAGCGAATGTAGGAGTAGAAAGAGGCTTGGGGCCTTACCTCCTAACCCTATCGTACGGTCTATATATGGTGGGCACTAATTTCATGCGGCTGTTGTTGTCGCCGCTTTGGAAGCGCTACCGAAACAGCTTAACCGACAACGAAACACAGTAAACACATTCATCCTCTCGCACTACGAGCTTGTGCTGTAGGCGTTATGTCCCTTTTGGGTGGTAGCGGACATCGAATTAGCTGATTTTGAGGGTCTGCTGTTGGCCCCAAAGCGGACGTTGAGAAGTGCCTGAATCGCCCCAGATTTAGACCGCTGTGAGGTGAGAGCGGACATCGTCCAGGCGTGGAAGTGGGGTGGTTGCTATTTGATCAGCGCGTCCGCTTTCGCCTAGCAGCGGTCATAACGCGATGCTGAACCGCTGCATCGAGGACCAGGCCATCATCGACCGGATACTGACCCACCTGCGCGATAAGAAAACCACCTCCCCTGCCAGGCCACCACTAACACCACCTTCCAGGGCACCCCCGGAGACATTGCCTCTTTTCGCCGACACGGAAGCTGGCTCTACACCACTCAGCCAGCACGGATGCCACTGAGTAAACCAGTTGGCACAGACAGGTGTGCTCCCCACCTCACGAACGTGCAGATTCGATGGGCAGGACCGCCCATGCAATCACGATTCCGGGCAACAATACGGCAAGATTGCGAACTTTTCCGGTTCAGCAACTAGATGACAGGAGAAAGTCTGCTCACAAAATCCCCTTAATACTCCTTATACTTGTGCTACGCTTTCAGTGCAGGCGAAATATCGCCGCCGAACAGGTTCGACCTAAGACGTCGATCGCTGCCAGTCCGATGCGTCGGAATCATCGACGCTTAATGGGGGGGTCACCACATGCGCGCGGTACTTACTTGCCTTTTCCTGTTGGTGTCCACTGCCCATGCGGTAGCTCCCGTTGACCCAGCTGACCTGAAGATCGCCTATACCGGGCGCTGGGATAATTCCAACACTGCAGCGCCGTGGGCGTTCTGGAAGGGTGCCTCGATCATCGTCAATTTCAAGGGCACGTCGATCGCTGCCGATCTTTCGTCGACCAGTACTGACTACCTGCGCGTGATCGTCGATGGCGACGCCGCCGACTCATCGAAGATCGCCGTGTCGTCGGGCACGGGTGTTGTCGTGTTGGCCTCCGGTCTCAATGACAGCGTCCATCAATTGGAGATAGTCAAGGAAACCGACAGCGGTCGCTGGACTTTTCGCGGCTTCGAACTCGATGACGGCAGGGCACTGGTCGCACCGCCGGCCCGACCGTCGCGAAAGATCGCCTTCTATGGCGATTCCAATCTGGCCGGCTATTCGCTGGAGCACGAACAGAACCAGAGCGGCAATCATCTGCGGGGCACCTATTATGGCTTCGCGGGCATCGTGTCGCGCATGTTCGACGCCGAGTATCACAACGTCTCGCGCAGTGGCGCGACCATCAGCACTCTCAACAACTTCTATAACCGGATGGACAACGGCAGTCGCAACCCGAAGTGGGACTTCAATGACTTCGTCGCCGACGTCGTCGTCGTCAACATCGGCGCCAATGACGTCGGGCGACCGAAGAGCCGGATCAAGAGCTACTATCACTCCTTGTTTGACGATATGCGGGTAGCTCACCCGAATGCTCATATCGTGGTGTACAACGGGTGGGGCTGGGACTATGACGAGCCGGGCAATTACACACACGAAGTGGTTGCCGAGCGTGGCGACCCCAACATGACGTCGGCGATCTTTCCGTGGGTGTTCGAACAGTGGCATGGCTGCGAGTATGACCACGCCGGCATGGCCGAGGTGCTGGCTGGTCACTTGAACACGGTGATGGAATGGACCCCGGCCGCCAGCGATGTCATGAGTGGTTATGGCGTCAACGGCGATGTCGCCAATGGTGATTTCGAATCGATCGCACCATTCGGTGGATACGGCTGGCGTTACTACACCGACGGTGGTGTCAGCAGGGTCGATGACTCGCTCGGCGCCTCCTCCGGCGACCACTACCTGCGGCTGACCAATGGTGCCGCCTCCCACCAGCCCAACCCGGCGGTGGCCGGCGATGTCGTCGATGTGTCGGTCATGATGCGCGGCGGTAACCCGGACGACCTCGTCGATGTGACGATCGACTTCCGTGACCAGGAAATGTGGACCGATGAACTGGCGAGCACGACCACGACGATCTCGCTGACAACGGGATGGCAGCGATACAACGTATCCGCCATCGCACCCTTCGGCACGCCAAGACCGATTTTTCACACCCGGCTGACCTTCACGGCTAATGCTGGCGACACGGTCGATATCGATGACATCGTCATGAGCACCACTGGCGATACCGGCGACATCGATCCGCCGAGTCCCGATCCCATGATCTGGGCCAGCGTGCCGAACGCGACGCCTGGTTCGACCGTCACCATGACGGCGCAAGCGGCGACCGATGCCAGCGGCGTCGAGTACTACTTCGACTGTGTCAGCGGCGCTTGTAATGACAGTGGCTGGCAGGACAGCAACACCTTCACCGACAACGGGCTGCAGGACGGCATGGAGTACTCCTACCGGGTGCGCGCCAGGGACAAGAGCGCCAACCAGAACACAACCGGCTACTCGTCTACCGAAACCGCCAGCACACCGCCGACGTCCTGCACTGCGACCAGCACCCATGTCGAGTCGATTGTTGTCAGCACTTTCGGCATCGGCCAGGGACGCAAACATGGCCACGCCACCGTGGCGGTGGCGGATAACTGTGGCCACTCGGTGGCCGGCGCCGATGTGGTCGGCACTTTCTCCGGCAGCTTCAACGAGCCATCGTCGGCGACAACCAGCAGTACCGGTGTCGCGACTCTCGAGACCACGGACTGGCAAAAAGGCAAGACTGCGGTCACGTTATGCGTGGATGGCATCACGTCGATACCAGCGTATAACCCTGGGGATAACGTCGAGAAGTGTGATTCGCTGTAGTTGAGGGAGGGGTCTGCGGCTCGGATCGAACGGGGGGCAACAAAGAACCGTTCTAAGCGGATCAGTCAGAATGTCCTGATCTATCGCCAGTTTGAAGTTTCTGTGGGATATGAGACTCCCCAATACTGCATGCTAATAACCGCAAGGAGTGCGGATGTTTTAACTTGGCGTGGTGTGGTGTGGTGTGGTGTGGTGTGGTGTGGTGTGGGTAGTTGTAAAGAATACTGACTCTTTTTGTCGTGTTATACAGTAAACGGAAGTTTAGAAGAATGGGTTGGCTGGTAGGCTGGCTTAAGGTCTCCTTTGAGGTACAAAGCAGACATTACCAGGATGTCCGCTTTCGCCAATGAGCGGACTATTGGTCTGCAATATTCAAAGGGTCTGCTTCCGACGCATAAGGGACAGTTCCATGAAAGCTCGATTTCGTCATTCAATAGACTTAGTCTCTAGAATTAGCTGCTAGGTATCACCAGAGCCCATCGCGGCAAGTCGTTATTTCTATAAAAAAAGGAACTGCGCAATGAGGTTATTACTGTTACTGACTCTGCTTGCGGTGCCTACTTACGCCGACACTCAAACTAAGGATATAGACGAAGGCGCGCTCGAGAAGCAGATTATCGAGTTGGACAAACAGGGCTGGGAAGCATGGAAGAACAATGATCCTAAGTGGTTCATTGAGAACACGACCGAGAGCTTCCGGTCTATAAGCTCTGATGGAATCAGCACCAAGGCGGACGTTGTTAGAGGTACACCTAAGGATTGTCAGGTTGCGGCCTATTCGCTCGCTAACTTCAATTTCACCATGCTGGACAAGAATGCGGTCCTCCTAACCTATACAGCAACCCAGGACGCGGTTTGCGGAGGGAAAAAAGCCCCCTCCTTACTCAGGGTAGCTGTGAATTACGTAAAGCGTAACGGGAAATGGCTTGAAGTCATGTACATGCAGGCACCTTGATCGGCGATACCCAACAATTCATTCAAGCCGGGCTTGCTTCGCACGTCGCTTGATTCAGCTGTCAATGACCCTTCGTGGCACATTGCAGCCCCCTGGAGCGCAGAAATTGGCTGTCCAAAAGGGGCCGTTTTGAGATGAAAGCAGACATTACCAGGGTGTCCCCTTTCGCCTATGAACTGCCAATTGGACTTCCATGAGAGAAAGGGCGAAAGGGCGAAAGGAGTCAAAACAAAGCAAAATAAAACGCAAATCAGTTTCGGTCTGGAGGCTTGATGGAGGGTGATTGGCTCATGGGTGTGCACGAATGAGTACTACAACGATAGATTTCGCCATTTTCATAGCCCACCCATGCAGTTGGCGTGGGGTAAGAGCCGCTTTGGAAAACGTCGATCGTAGTCACTCCAGAATCCGGAGTTGTATCTGGATCGACTCTCCGGCACTCATGGCCGGTACCACCACAATACACCACGGCTCCTGACGAAAATCCGGCGTAGGCACCCTTTCCCGCATCCACTGAGGCGATGGCTGTTACCGCGCCCATTTCATCGGCTCGCGTGAGTGCACTGGTCAGAATAAGAATAAATATCATGTTGAATCGAAGCATTTCGGTTACCTCATCGTATGGTATGTGGTTCTCGTGTCATGGCAATAAC
>JBALVO010000142.1:0-9234 GCA_036961445.1 Halioglobus sp. | reverse complement strand
TCTTCGCTACCGCTGTCGTTGTTAAACCATGCGTTGAACTCTACGAAGCCCTGGTCGCCCTGTTGGGATTTGTCCAGAACCTCCAGCCGGGTCCAATCGCAAGAGCGTTGGGAAAGTGACGCCACACTCAAGCCTTTGGCGGTGGCCGGAAACCAGGTTTGCAGCAGGTACTGGCCATGATTGCCCAAAAAATACGCGCTGAAGCGAGAGCGCATTAATTGTTCCGGGGTGCGGGCTAACTGGTCGCCGCTCAAAAACCGCAAGCAGCATTGCTTCATCGCCTTACCACTGCCACACACACATAATTCTGCCATTACCCGCTCTCTCTTGCATTACCCGTTAGTGCTAGCTAGTTGAGCATAATGGCCGCCTGGATATCAACCATCCCACAGCTTGTATATACTGCGGCGACCTAAAATTGCCATCGAGTCCAGTTGCTATGCCATTACTCCCATGCATCGTAAAAGAACCAAAAACAGCCGCTACTGCTGCAGTAATATGGCTGCATGGTCTGGGCGCGGATGGCAACGACTTCGCGCCTATCATTCCACAGCTGAATCTGCCGGATACGATGGCGGTGCGTTTCGTGTTCCCTAATGCACCGTCAATCCCGATCACCATCAACGGCGGCTACGTAATGCCTGCCTGGTATGACATTACGGCAATCGATATTGAGCGCAAGGTGGATATGAGCCAACTGATTGAGTCCGCGGAGAAAATTCGCCTGTTGATTGATCGGGAGACCGACCGCGGTATTGCCAGTGACCGTATCGTATTAGCCGGCTTCTCACAGGGTGGTGCGGTCAGTTATCAAACAGCCTTGACCTACATGCAACCACTGGCCGGCTTAATGTGCCTATCAACCTATTTCGCGACCAAGGACAGTATTACGCCAAACAGTGCCAACAAGCAGATACCCATTAAAATATGCCACGGCACCCACGACCCCATGGTTTCTGTGCAACAGGGAAAGTTGGCGTGCCAACGATTAACCGAGATGGGCTATGCGGTGGACTACAGCGAATATCCTATGGAGCACGCAGTGTGCCTGGAAGAAATTGCAGAGATATCTCGCTGGTTACAGCAAGTACTGGCCTGATTTTCTGCCTTGTTGTCGCCTTTTCCTGGCCTAGGAGAGCTTGAAGCCGGCCATGGCCTCCCTGTTGCGCTGTTCGCGTAATTCAATACGATCGATATCGTCCTGGCTGCGACCCAGCTCTTTGAGTATTTCGGCCGAATGTTGGCCCAATGTTGGTGCGTGAATACCCGGTAGGGGCTGCTGCTCCGCAAACTGGAAGGGCGTATTGGCGACTCGCATGGTGCCTGCTATCGGGTGCTCAATCTGCAACAATGCGCCCTGCTCCAAAACCTGAGGGTCATCACAGATATCTCCGAGTGAATTGACCTTGGCTACCGGCACGTCCAGCGCATCGAGCTCGGCGCATAGTGCTTCGGTTGTCCAGGTTGACATAGCCTCGTCCAATAACTCTTGTAGAACGTCCGCATTGGCGAGCCTGTCTGCTAGTGACCTGAAGCGTTCATCAAGATGCAGGTCGAGTTCCAGTAAAAGACACAGGCTTTGAAACGACTCCGATGCCACCAACACGATTGAGGCGAATCCATCGGCGGTTTTAAAGATCTGAAACCAGTCAGCCAGTGTCCCCCCTGGGCGCGTACCCTCCCCTTGCAGCGTATGTGACCACATGACATCAGGCCACTGGAAGTAAAGCGCTGAGCCCAACATGGAAATCGGCAAGTGCTGCCCCTCACCGGTCCTGGCGCGTTGTAGCAAGGCCGCTGTAATAGACTGGGCGGCCGTATAGCCGGTCACCTTGTCGAAAATAATGGTACGTACGTTGGTGGGCCTCTCGCCGTGCTGCTCGGATGCTGTACCGGTCGTAGCCTGAATCAGCGGGTCGTATACCTTCCGGTGCTGGTAGGGACCGGTCTGGCCATAGCCAGAAATGGACGCGTAGACCAGGCCAGGATTGAGCGCTTTTAGCGTGTCGTAATCGATGCCCAGTTTTTTGACAATGCCGGGGCGGTAATTCTCGATCAGGACATCGGCACTGGGTATTAGCTGTAAAAAGATATCCATGTCAGCGCTATCTTTCAGGTCCAGCACCAGGGAGCGTTTGTTGCGATTTAGCGTGCTGAACATGGCAGCCATACCATTACGACTATCACCCATATGTCGGGCCAGATCACCCACCATGGGCGGTTCGATTTTAATGATATCTGCGCCCTGGTCTCCGAGAATCATGCCGGCTATCGGGCCAGACACTGTGGAGGTAAGTTCGATGACTTTGTAACCGTGCAGCGGACCGGACATGATGATTCCCATTGAGCGACTTTAGTAGAGTATAGACAGTTGCTTCTCGCAGTGCGAAATGCGTCGTTTTAATTATGTCCTCGATACTTGGGCAGGCGCAGATCGAATACTATCGCGCTGGCGCGTAACAGGAATGCTGCTGCTACGGACAAAGGCAGGGCAAAACCCGATAGCGCTGGCAGGCTCAGTATCACCGTATAACTGGCCGCGCCCAACAGAGCCGCAGTTACATAAATATTCGGCTCCAGCAGTACCGGAGGTCTTGCCAGCAGGGTGTCCCTGATCAAGGAGCCAAAGGATGCCGTCATCATACCCATACCTATAGCCACGATGTAGGGTGCATCCCAGTTCAAAGCCTTGATCGTGCCTAATACAGAGAACAGCGCCAGCCCCAGGGCATCTGCCCACAACAATACGGTGTTGAGCTTGGCAAACAAATGTGCCAGAAACCAGGTGGCAACAGACGCTCCAATACAAGCCCACAGATAACGGACATCGCCAATCCAGAAAACATGGTCGGTACCCAGTAACAAGTCCCTCACCGTTCCACCGCCTATACCGGTGATGGTTCCAAATAGAATGAAGCCAAGGATGTCGAGGCGCTTTTGCGCTGCGGCCAGGGCGCCGGAAATGGCAAATACCACGACGCCAAGCAGATCCAGGGTGAATATAACGGCACCCAATTCATTCATAAAGACGCTTCCTGCAGTTTCCGATACAGCGAACGCACGCTGATGCCGGCGATAACGGCGACCTTTTCCTTATCGTCATGATGGGCGCGCATCAATTGCTGCAGGTAGCGTTGCTCAGCCGCTTTGAGGCTCAATTCTTTGGGGGTGGTTATCGTTGTATCGGCACCCAGGCATTGCTTGATCACCGTCTGGTCTATGACGTTGGTATTGGTCAGCACGGACGCCCGCGACAGGATATTACGCAGTTCCCTGATATTGCCTCGATAGTGATGGCGCTTGAGTAGTGTCATGGCAGACTCGGTAAGGTGATAGGCCTTATCACCATCGCGATCGTGCAACATGGTGCGAGCCAGCAATGGCAGGTCTTCCACGCGCGCGGCCAGGGATGGAATCGCGATAGGAAATACATTGATGCGATAATACAGGTCCTGTCGAAACTGATCATTATCTACCATTTGTTCAAGATTCTTGTGCGTGGCACATACCAGACGAAAATCGGTCTGCTTCACCTGGCTGCTGCCTACGGGGCGATAAGTGCCGGTTTCTATCAAGCGCAACAATTTGACCTGCAACGGATAAGGAATATCACCGATTTCATCCAGAAACAGTGTGCCACCGTGAGCCGCCTCTGCCAGTCCCTGCCTGGTGTAGTTGGCGCCGGTAAATGCCCCTTTTACATGCCCGAACAATTCGCTCTCAAACAGGCTCTCGCTCAGCCCCGCGCATTCCAGTGTTACCAGGGAGTTATGGGACCGCAGGCTAGCCTGATGCAGGGTTCTGGCAGCCAGCTCTTTGCCTGTACCGGACTCCCCCAGTAGTAATACGGCGGCGTTAGTCGGGGCCACCCGGGTTATAAGGGATAGCATTGTATTGAAGGCGGCACTGGCCCCAACCATGGGCTTGTCACCGCGTTCACCCGCAACCAATACTGGCTTGAGTATTTCTACAAAATACTTCAGCGCTCCGTGCTCATCCAGGATGGGAAGCATTTCAACATCAACATGCTCTTCACCGCGAGGCGTGTGATGAATGTGCAGCACCCTCTCCTTCTGGCCAGAACTTACCGCGGCGGCCAGGGGACATTCCTCGCCTGCCTGATCGCAGGGCCGGTCAAAATGATGCGAGACCTGGTAGCAGCGAGCGGGCTCGTCGCCAGTGTCGATGAGCCCGAATTTCTCCCGATACAGGTCATTGGTTGCCAGTATTTCGTAGCCGGGCGTTACCAGAATTGCCGGATGCTCATAACTGTCCAACATCCGGGCAATGGCGGTATCAGTCGATTTAGCAATAATTTCCATGTCTGCCATTTTTGACTAAGGTTTTTGTCAAATTTGGCATATTGGATACGACAGCGCAAGTACCATTCTGTTTGTCGTTATGAAATTATTCTAGTTTAATCTTTTTTATCAATTAGTTAAGGCGCTTATCTAAGGTAATCTCTTATTTGGCATGGTGATTGCAAACATTCCTGCAATCAGACTCCCAGAGGATTCTCCCATGACTCAACCCAGCACTGGCACCATCGACACCAGCGTACGCCCTGAAGTGATGCCCTTTTTTGATGAACCTACCAACACCTTGTCCTATGTGATCAAGGATCCCGCAACTAAAGCCTGCGCTATTGTGGACTGTGTTATGGACCTGGATTACCCCTCAGGCACGATCAGTTTTGCCGGTGCAGACCAGATCATCGCGTATATCAGCCACCATCAACTGGAGCTGCAATGGATTCTGGAGACCCATGTACACGCCGACCACCTGTCGGCTGCGCCCTACATTCAACAGCGCCTGGGAGGCAAGATCGCCATCGGTGCAAACATTTCTATTGTACAAAATGTCTTTGGCGACGTGTTTAATGCCGAGCCCGAGTTCGCCCGGGACGGCTCTCAGTTTGATTGTCTACTGCAAGACGGTGACCGCATGGACATTGGCCAAATGACCGGCTGTGCCCTGCATACGCCTGGCCATACACCGGCTTGCATGACCTACATCATGGGAGATGCGATATTTGTAGGTGACACATTATTCATGCCAGATGGCGGCACAGCCAGGGTTGATTTTCCCGGGGGTGACGCCGCAACGCTCTATCAGTCGATACAGCGGATACTGAATCTACCCGGAGATATGCGTATTTTCGTCTGCCACGATTATTTGCCTGACGGTCGCGAGCTGGAGTACGAAACCACTGTAACAGCGCAGCGCAATGCCAATATTCATGTCAACAAGACGATCAGTGAACCCGCATTTGTTGAGATGCGTCAGGCCAGGGATGCGACGCTGGGAATGCCCAGCTTAATTCTGCCTTCGCTACAGGTGAACATGCGTGCTGGCCACCTGCCGCCCGCAGACAGCAGCGGGCAGGTATACCTGAAGTTGCCTATAAATGCCTTCGGCGGCACCGATATCACAGACATCAGCAGTTAAGTGAAGGGAGACAATCGTGGAAGTAAAACAGGCCAATAGTGAATTTTCGGTTTCCGCCCAGATTACGCCGGAAGATGTGCGGACACTGGCGGAACAGGGTATTAAGTCGTTGATTTGTAATCGACCCGATGGCGAAGCGGCGGACCAGATAAATGTTGCCGAGATTGCAGACGCTGCCGCGGCCCTGGGCATCGAGATGGCCTACCTGCCTATCGTATCCGGCAATTTCAGTGACGCAGATGTCAGTGGATTTCTTACCACAATCGAACGATTACCCAAGCCCGTGCACGGCTACTGTCGTACTGGTACACGTTCTATAACCTTGTGGTCGTTATATCAGCGTCGACTGGGTATACCCGATGGTCAGATACGCGCGATTGCGGAGCGCTGCGGCTATGACGTGAGTAATGCCTTGGCGCCGGTACTGCAGCGCGCAAAGGAGGGCTCGGCCCACTACGACATTGTTATTGTTGGCGCTGGAGCGGCAGGTATAGCGGCGGCTTCCAGTCTGCTGTCCCGGATCCAAAGCCTGTCTGTAGCAATAATCGATCCTGCGGAGGTGCATTACTACCAGCCAGGCTGGACCCTGGTAGGGGCTGGAATCTTTGATCAGCGCTCAACAGTCAAGACCATGGCGTCTCTCATTCCCAACGGGGTGCACTGGATAAAAGCAGCGGTCGGCGCATTCGAGCCGGAACATAACCGGGTGGTGCTGGAAGACTCCAGGCCGGTGTATTACGAGCGCCTGGTGGTCGCACCGGGGATAAAACTGGATTGGCATGGCGTTGAGGGCCTGGCCGATACGCTGGGACGCAACGGCGTCACCTCCAACTACCGCTTCGACCTGGCGCCCTATACCTGGAAACTGGTACAAAGCCTGCGAGGCGGACGTGCACTGTTCACGCAGCCTCCGATGCCCATCAAATGTGCCGGAGCGCCGCAAAAAGCCCTGTACTTATCCTGCGATCACTGGTTGCGCAACGGTGTCCTGAAAGATATAGACGTCGAGTTTTTTAACGCCGCAGAGGTGCTGTTTGGCGTGAAAGAATATGTACCGGCGCTAATGAAGTATATTGAAAAATACTCGGCGCAGCTAAATTTTGGTCATCGCTTGACCCGCATCGATGGCGATGCCAGGACAGCGTGGTTTGAGACTACAACGGCCAGTGGTGCTAAAACCGTTGTCGAAAGTGACTTCGACATGATCCATGTTTGCCCACCCCAATGTGCACCTGATTTCGTGCGGGAGAGCTCCCTTGCCGACAATGCAGGCTGGGTTGATGTCGACCAAAACACACTGCAGAGCAAGCATTTTGATAATGTATGGGCACTGGGAGATGCGATGAATGCACCCAACGCCAAGACGGCTGCGGCAGCGCGTATGCAGGCCCCGATAGTGGCGAATAATCTGCTGCAGGACATGGGGCTTGCCAAGGGTGTGGCCCATTACAATGGCTATGGCTCATGCCCTTTGACCGTGGAGCGCGGCAAAATTGTATTGGCTGAATTTGGTTATGGTGGCAAGTTGTTGCCCAGCTTCCCGCAATGGGTTATTAATGGGGAAAAACCGTCACGGCTGGCGTGGATATTGAAAGAGAAAATTCTTCCGCCGATATACTGGAAAGCAATGCTAAAAGGCAAAGAATGGATGGTTGATCCGGAACAGGCGAAAAGCAGGACAACAGGCGATTGAATAAAAGCCTGACACGCGTTTTACCCGCACTGGAGTGGGCGAGAACCTATAATCGCGGGATTTTAGCCAGCGATCTGTTGGCCGCGGTAATTGTCACTATTATGCTGATACCGCAATCACTGGCCTATGCATTACTGGCCGGCCTACCAGCGGAAATGGGGCTGTATGCGAGTATTCTGCCGCTGGTGGTGTATGCACTGTTTGGCAGTAGTCGCACCTTATCGGTAGGACCAGTTGCCGTCGTGTCCCTGATGACAGCCACTGCGGTGGGTAACGTCGCTGCCGCAGGCACCGCAGATTATGTCACTGCAGCGATTGTCATGGCCATGATCTCGGGCATGATGCTACTGGTGATGGGTGTTTTGCGCTTCGGCTTTCTTGCTAACTTCCTGTCACACCCGGTGGTTTCGGGCTTCATTACGGCCTCCGGAATTATTATTGCCCTGAGTCAGTTGCGGCACATTCTTGGCATTAATGGTCACGGCGATAACCTGCCTGAGCTACTCGCGTCGCTGGCTGGCAACCTGCACCAGAGCAATAGCGTGACCATAGCAACGGGCACAGCCGCCTTCGCCTTTTTGTTGTGGGCCAGAACTGGCCTGCAACCCCTGCTCCAACGCGCGGGCATGACACAAGCTAGCGCGGCTGTCGCAGCCAAGGCCGCGCCAGTCCTGGTTATCCTGGTGACTATTGCCGCCAGTTACCTGGCCAACTTCAGCGCACAGGGCGTAGCGCTGGTCGGGGAGGTACCCCAGGGCTTACCCTCTTTATCGGTACCCTCATTTGAGCTGGAGCTTTGGTCTGAGTTGGCCGTCTCAGCGATGCTGATTTCTATCATCGGCTTTGTAGAATCTGTTTCCGTGGGTAAAACACTGGCCGCCAAGAGGCGGCAGCGTATCGACCCTGACCAGGAGTTGATCGCATTGGGCGCTGCCAATATTGCCTCCGCCGTTTCCGCGGGTTTTCCCGTAACCGGTGGATTCTCGCGCTCTGTTGTTAACTTTGATGCCGGTGCCAAAACACCGGGAGCGAGCATCATGGCTGCAGTCGGCATTGGCCTGGCTGCCCTGTTGCTAACACCGGTGCTGTTCTTTCTGCCCAAGGCTACCCTCGCCGCCACGATCATCGTCGCCGTGACTTCGCTGATAGACCTGCAAGTGATCAAGCGCGCCTGGCGTTATTCTGTTTCTGATTTTGTTGCCGTAGTTACCACCATTACTGCAACCCTGGTATTTGGCGTAGAACTGGGCGTGCTTAGCGGGATACTCTCGTCCGTGTTGCTGCACCTGTACAAGACTACCCGCCCACATATCGCCGTGGTCGGCGCTGTTGCCGGTACTGAACATTTCAGAAATGTGCAGCGGCACAATGTGATTACCCACACCAATATTCTGTCATTGCGCGTGGACGAAAGCCTGTATTTTGCCAATGCCAGTTTTCTTGAAGACTATGTGTATCGGTTCATTGCCGATAACGACGCACTTGAACATGTCATTCTCCAGTGCACAGCAGTCAACGAGATCGACATGAGCGCACTGGAAGCGCTGGAGGCGATTAATCACCGCCTGAAGGAGCAGGGTCTGAAGCTACACATGAGCGAGGTCAAAGGGCCGGTCATGGATATGCTACAGAAATCGGAATTTCTGCAGCATCTCAGTGGCGAAGTTTTCCTGACCCATCATCGGGCAGTCAACAGTCTAAAACACGACGAAATCGAGCCTTACATTATCTAAGCCCGGGCGATCCTAGTTTGCCGCGGCACTAACCGACGCTGCGCTGAGTGTCGCTGCGATCCAGTTATTAACGCGCCTTTCCAGTAAAGGCACTGGCAGGGATCCCCCACCTAAAACAGCATCATGAAAACCGCGAATATCAAAATGTTTCCCCAGGGCGACTGTTGCCTGTTCGCGCAGCGCGAGTAACTTGAGCATGCCCATCTTGTAGGCTGTGGCCTGACCGGGCCAGACAAAGTAGCGTCGTATCTCTGATCGCACTTTGACCTCGGCTGTGGGCGTGTTTGCCATCATATACTCGACGGCCCGCTGTTCACTCCAACCCTGGGCGTGAATACCGGTATCCACCACCAGTCTAAC
>JBALVO010000141.1:0-9686 GCA_036961445.1 Halioglobus sp. | reverse complement strand
CTGCGTCCCACTCTGTCTTCATAAATAACCCAGTGCATGTCCAGGTCTGCCGCTAGCAAGTCTCCCATGACGACTCCCATGGCCTGCAATTCCAGTGTCTGATCGGGGCGCACCAGGTGTTTATCGAGTAATCTTTGCAGCAGTGACAGGTCGTTATCCTGATTGCCGCTGAGTCGACTCCCGAAGTTCTGCGCTGCAAGATCGTTGATCATGGTGCGCGCCTGCTCCATATATTGGCGGTCGACAATGGTCAGGTTTGAGATTTGGACGTTGTCCTGAGCCAGTGTGCCCGGCGTGATCCAGGCGACGCACAAGGCCAGCGTCAGCGAGATTATTGTCCGGTAAGTCATATTCCTGGTCTCCAGTGGTGTTGGTAGAGTAGTTTCAGCGTCCCATTTTAGCCCAATTTGGTTGTCATCCGGCTGTTGGCGTGGATAATGGCGAACTTCCTCAAGGGTAACTGGGCGAGATGCCCGTACCCGACTGATTTATTCGGAGATAACACATGATTACCGGCAGTATCGTTGCCCTGGTTACACCCATGCATGCCGATGGCAGTGTCGATTGGGCTGGCCTGGAACGACTTCTGGATCTGCACCTGGACGCCGGCACTGCAGCCATCGGCGCGGTGGGTACAACAGGTGAGAGTGCCACTCTGAGCGTTCCCGAACACTGTGAGGTGATCAAGCATTGTGTGACCTACCTGGCCGGGCGCATCCCGGTAGTTGCCGGTACCGGCTCCAACTCGACCTGGGAAGCTATCGAACTCACGAAAGCGGCTGCTGCGGCTGGCGTGGATGCCTGTCTGTTAGTTACCCCCTATTATAATCGCCCTACACAGCGCGGCTTGTATGAGCATTTCAAGGCCATCGCCGAGGCGGTGCCTGTCCCTCAGATTTTGTATAACGTGCCTGGCCGGACCAGCGTGGATATGCTCAACGACACCGTGGTGCGCTTGGCAGAATTGGACAATATAACCGGTATCAAGGATGCCACGGGTGATCTGGCACGTGGCTTGGACCTGATTGCACGTTGCGGAGAAGCCATCGCGATCTACTCCGGGGACGACGGCACCGCCATGGAACTTATTCTGGCGGGGGGGCACGGCAATATCTCTGTGACCGCGAATGTGGCTGCGGCGCAGATGGTGGAAATGTGCCGCCTGGCTGCGGCGGGTGACAGGGGCGGGGCGGAGGCTGTGAACCAGCGCCTCAGCGCACTCAATAGCGCTTTGTTCCTCGAGGCCAACCCGATTCCGGTTAAATGGGCTCTGCAGTACCAGGGATTGATCGGAGGGGGGATCCGCTTGCCCCTGACGACATTGGATGAACAGTATCACGCTACGATTGTTGCGGCGCTGGCAGCTGCAGGAGTTTGATGAAAATGTCGGTTAAAGCGGTGCAAGTCGTGTCTCTGTCCTGCGTGCTGCTGTTGAGCAGCGGTTGTGGGTATTTGTTCGGTGATAAGGGCGTGTTTCGCGACAAGTCACAGGATTACAAGAAAGCACCGGAAGTACCCGTCGTGGCTGTACCTTCAGGTAAAGATGCCAGCGCCCTGGGCGAAGTCTACGTTATTCCGCCGGTAGAAGATGAGCTGGTACTCGCAGGAGATTTCGAGGTGCCCCGGCCCGCCCCGTTAGTTGCCGGGGAAGGCGAGGATATCGTGCGCATACAGACCCTGGGTGACCAGAGTTGGGCGCTAATAGCCGTAGCGCCCGGTCAGGTGTGGCCCCAGGTACGTGGTTTTTTGACCGAGGCAGGTATTGGCATAGGTCGGGTGGACGCCCGGGCGGGTCTAATGGATTCAGACTGGGTGGAGCTGGATGGGCAACCGATGGCCAGTCGCTTCCAGTTTCGTATGGAGCAGGGAGTGCAGCGCGGTACCAGTGAGTTGCACGTGTTGCAGATGAACCAGGCGGGTGACATAGACAGCTGGCCTGGCGAATCCGACAATCCGGAGCAGGCTTCGGAAATGTTGCGAGCGGTGGCACAATATCTTGCCAACAGCGCAGAATCATCACCGGTTTCAATGATTGCCGAGCAGGGGATTTCTGCCAGCGGCAAAATATCCATGCAGGAGGCGCCGGACGGTTATACCTTTATTCTTCTGGGCCTGCCGTTTGATCGTGCCTGGGCATCAGTGGGTCGCGCCCTGGAAAAGTCCACCTTTGAGATAACCGACCGCGATCGCAGCACGGGTCGATATTATGCACGTTTCCTGGGGCCCAATGCAGAGGAAGAGGCGGGTTGGATGGATTGGTTGTGGGATTCAAAAGATGATCATCCCATGGCCGGCCAAATGTTTCTGGCAACTGTGGAATTGCAGGGGGAGGAGACAGTTACCATACGCCTGCAACCACAGGATGACACGAGTGCCTTCGACAAGCGGGAAGAACAGAGCCTGCTTGCATTGATAAAAGGCAATATCAATTAATCAGGCAAGTCTGCACAGGAGCGCCAGCTAGTGCACTTCGCCTCGTTAGGCTCAGGCAGCAAAGGCAATGCCACGTTGGTGCGAACTGACGACACGCTGGTGATGATCGACTGCGGCTTTTCGTTGCGCGAAACAATCCGCAGGCTGACCAGGCTGGGCGTGGAACCGCAACAACTGGACGCCATTTTGGTTACCCATGAGCACTCGGATCACAGCAGCGGTGTAGCGGCCCTGTCGCGCAAACATCAAATTCCCGTTTATCTTACCCATGGTACTTGCAGTACCGGACGCTGCGATGACAGCTTCGAATTACGTTGTTTTAATTGTGAAGACACTTTCGATATTGGCTCCCTGACGATCAAGGCGGTTACGGTGCCGCATGATGCGGTAGAGCCGTGCCAGTATCGGTTGACGTGGCAAGATCGCACGCTTGGGGTGCTCACTGACCTGGGTAGTATTACGCCTCATGTGGTGGACAGTTACAGTACCTGTAATAGTTTGTTGCTGGAATTCAATCATGACCTGGCCATGCTAATGGCAGGGCAATACCCGCCCCAATTGAAACGGCGGGTGGGCGGTGATTGGGGGCACCTGAACAACGAACAGGCAGCACAGTTATTGTCACAGATTGATAGTTCGGCCCTGGCTCATGTCGTGGTGGCTCATATCAGCGAGCAGAACAATAGCCGTGATAGGGCCGAGTTGTCGCTGTTGTCAGCGCTGGGCTCCATGGACAAGGTGGTGTTTGCCGAACAGGCGACAGGCTTTGACTGGCTGCAAATAGCCTGAATGCCCTGATTTTGGCGGGCCCTCAGTCTGCCTTGTCTTCAGTTGCCCGGTCGCGTTTCCAGCGTCGATTACTCCACAGCCAGCTCTGCGGTTCCTCGCGGATCATCTGCTCGGCCATGCGCACATAGCTTTGTGTGATTACATGGCTGTCTTTGTCGTAAGGCGGCTGTGCCAATTCGTGGAACTCTATCTGGTAGTGTCCCCGACGCTGACGCCGGCACTGGGCGAACAGAACGGGAAATTGGGTCATTTTGGCGATGACTTCCGCACCTGAATGAAAGGCCGCCTGTTGATTCATGAATTCTGCCCAGTAGCTGCGCTCCCTGCGGATAGGGGACTGGTCTGCAACCATCACAAATACGCGGAACTCGCGCCGGTGGCGCAATATATTTCGGGTAGATTGTTCCAGGTTCAATGGACGCGCGCCAAATTGACTGCGAATATCAAAAATAAACTGGTCCATGGACTTGTTGTGTAACGGTTTGTAAACCGGGTCGATGGGGATGTTCAGGGCTGCGGCGCACCCGTGCAGCATCCACTCCCAATTACCCTGGTGGATGGTCAACACAATGACAGAATCCTGGAAATTGTTAGTGTACTGCTGCACCAGTTCAGGGTTGAGCAGTTGCACGCGCTGCGCAAAATTGGCCTTGCTCATACGCCTGGATTTAATGATTTCCACGGCCACCTGAGTCAGTTGCTGGTAGAACTTTTTTGCCAGAACTGTGACCTCCTTCGCGCTTCTGTCCGGAAATGCCCGCTGCAGGTTCTCCATTACCACCGCTTTGCGGTAGCCTGCCACGTAGTAAACGATCAGGTAGCCTAGCCAGGCCAGGCCGTAAAGTACGTGCAGCGGCAACCAGCTAAGCAGGCGATAGATAATCATTGCTCGTCCCGCATCAAAAGGGGTGCCGATGGAGCGTCCAGTATGCAAGCCAGGGCATACTAGAGACAGTGCGAGGGTAGAACAACGATTTCTATATGCTGCAGTCCTGCTTTGTCTGGACATTGCAGATCGGGGTTGCCTGACAGATCAAGCGTATTAAGGCTGGATAATTGATACAAGGGCACCGGGTCAATCACCTTGTTGTTGTCCAGATAGAGTTCCTCCAGGGAGATAATTGAACTGATTTCAACCAGGTTGCGAATGTTATTGGACGATAGCTTCAGCGTCTTTACCCCGGGGAAACTGGACAAGCCAGTGAGTTCCTTGACGCCCGCGTGGCTGCAGTTGAACGTCGTCAATTGCCCGGCAGTTGCTATCTTGCCGTCCATGATGGTTTGTTCCAGACAGTCGCGCAGGGCCTCATCGGGGACGTCAAAATCATTGAATAAAGGATGGGGGCTATAAACCACCGTGTCGTTGACCTTGAAGTCATAGCTTTCACAGGCACTGAGTAATAACAACATGGACAGGCAGGCGATTAAGCGATGGAGCATGATGAGCCTCTTTATAGTTTTGGTGCGCTTGCCTTTCGCGGCGAAACCAATTGCGATCAGCGTGGCTCCCGTGCCAACACACATCTATAATGCTAGCCTGTCGGGGAGATAAAAACGAGTATCGAAATGCCAGAATCAAATAATACCGGCGCTCCAGGCGCAGAAGACTCTACTGCTGCCAGCGCAGCGTTACCGCAGGCTATCAGCATTGTTCAGCGCGGCAACCTTAAAACGCTGGAAAGGACCTTGCGTAAGCAGTGGCGTCTGGGACAGAACATTGTACTGTGCTGGAGCGCAGATGAGCGTGGTTTGCTGGTGCTTCTTGTACCCCATTACTTCCTGGGGAACTATTGTGCCGTTCCGGATGCAATGGCCAGCGGTGCCCGTGACAATGAGACGTTTATCCAGGACCTGATATCAGGCCAGCGGCGCAAGACGCGTGACGAGTTGTTCGCGGTGAGTGAGCGCCTGGACGTGTCGCCTACTTTCATTAAATTAAATACAGCTCTAACCGAGGATGCTCAGGTTCTGGATGCCGTTGAGCAATTGATTAAACGCTACGGTCTTAGTTATGTGGAGAGTCGTGCGGTATTGTTGTTTGATATTGTGGGGTTCTCCCTGTTCACGCCGTTTGAACAGGCCAGTCAGCTAAACAGTCTGTCCTACTCGCTTAACTCTGCCTACAATAAATTGCTGGCGCAGGGTATTGAGATTAATTTTGCGCGTACCACCACCGGCGATGGGTATTACATCTGGAACCGGGACCTGGGCGCGAACGCTAACCAGGATCTATTTTATTTCATGCTGCTGGTGGTTGCCGATAACGCTGTGGCGCGTGCGGCATCCCGGGGCAATACGGTGCCGGTGGTGCGCACCGGCTACCATATTGGCGGTCATTATGAGTTGTATCAGGCCGAGGGCGTGAACCCCTCGGTATTTAGTTATATTGTTGGCGATGTCACCATTGAGCTGTCGCGCATGGTTGATCTGGCCCAGGCGCACCAGATACTGATTGGTGACTTTCAGTGCGAGCAGGCTGGTCGAGGAGCTGCGGATATCAGGTCGATTACCCCGGTTTCAGCCCCGGCCTTTGTGATGGCCTGCAATCGCGATTTGTCTGCAATGCAGGGTATCGGCTTATCGGGCAAGACGATTGCTTCGATGGCCTGCCATCTTACCCAGAGCATTGAGTCCGATGGCCGGGCCACCGCGCGCCGATTTCGTATAGTGGATAAACATGGCTTGTCGCGGCATGCCTATAATCTGCAAATAAATATCAATCTGGAGGGCAACAAGCTGTCACTGGGTCTGGATGAGGCACAATTGCCCGGTCGGGCGGTACCTGTTGCCGACGAAACTGCTGCCGCTGGCGAAATATCCACAGACGCGCCCAGCGCAGAGGAGCTGTTTGATGATCTGGCCAGTATGTTGAAAAAACGCAGTGTTAAAACTATAACCGAGGATTGATCTGACTATGGGCCAAGCGCCAAGAGCTGGTCACATGGATGTGAGCAATACAGTGGATGTATCCGATCCGGATGCCGTTGCCGCGACGGTTCTGTGTATTTTGCAGAATCGTTATAAGGGGTTCGACTTTTCGTCGCTAGAGTTGTTGGTCAGGGATTGCACTCGCCTCTACCAGGGTTCATTCCCGGGTTTCAGGGCCTGTGATATCAAGTACCACGATATGCAGCATGTGCTGGATGTCACCCTGGCTATGGCTCGACTACTGGATGGTCACGATGGCACTGCACCCGTGGCGCAACGCCTGGGCCCAGATCTGGCTCTGGCGGGAATTACCGCCGCCTTGTTTCATGACTCGGGATATATCAGGCGCACGCGCGACCATCGACACCAGAGCGGCGGCGCTTACACCAGCGTACATGTGAGTCGCGGAGCCCGGTTTATGAGCGATTACCTGCCGACTGTCGGGCTGCAGGCGAGTGTGGGTATATGCACACGAATCGTCCATTTTACCAGCCATGCAGTCGACCCCGGGAAAGTCGTCGTGGCCGATGAGCAGGAGCGACGCCTCGGCGCTTTGCTGGGAACTGCGGATCTTATTGCCCAGATGGCGGACGTTGATTACATCCGTAAGTGTCGCGATCATCTTTATGCCGAATTTGAGGCAGGTGGGTTAGCGGGAGAGCCGACGATGCAAAAATACACTGCCGTAGTCTACCGTTCACCTGAACATTTGCTGGAATCTACCCCCAACTTTATGCGCCATGCCATCGATGAACGCTTGAATCGTCAATTTGATGGCGCGCATCGGTATGCGGCTCGGCATTTTGCCGGTCGTAATCTTTATATGGAGGCTATCGTGGATAATTGCACTGGCCTGGAAGCCTTGCTGGCCGCGGGTAAGAGCGCTAAAGCTCCTGCAAAGTCCAGTTGACTGGCTACTGCAACAGGCAGACCCCACTGGCACTGATGGCCGCCAGCACAGCGGATCAGCCTGACGCAGCTGATTTGTCTCAGCGCCTGGGCATCCCGGTGATTATCACCGGCACAGATCTGACCACTGCAACCCAGGTGCCTGCGGTTTTGGTGGTCAGCGACGGTTCCGTATCCCTGCAGCAAACGGGTAAGGCAGCGCCAGGGCCGGTGACGGCTGATTTCGGCAGCACTGCCATGCGCCACCGGCGACGTTCGGGACATAATGAGTTACTGGGTAAGGCGGTGGGGGTCGGCAAGAAACCGCTGCTGCGGGTACTTGATGCGACAGCTGGCCTGGGGCGCGACAGTTTTGTGCTGGCAGATCTTGGCTGTCAGGTGATGTTATGCGAGCGCGAGCCGGTTATAGCTGAAATACTGCGTTGTGCGATGCATACAGCTGCCGCGGGTAGCGATCAGTGGTTGGCGCAGGTGTGTGCCAGGATGCAGCTGTATCCGCGAGATGCGCGCGAGGTGCCGACCGAGGCACTGCGGGGGCTGGATGTGATTTATCTGGATCCCATGTTTCCCCAGCGCGAAAAGAGCGCGGCGGTGAAAAAGGAAATGGCGTTGTTCCAGTTGCTATTGGACGGCAGTGACGCGGGGCCCGATGCCGATGCGCTGTTGCTGTGGAGTTTACAGATGGCTACGCAGTTGGATATTGCGCGGGTGGTGGTCAAACGTCCACCAAGGGCGCCGTGTCTGGCCGGGCGAGAACCTTCCCATAGCATCGTTGGTAAAGCGGTACGCTATGATGTCTACGTGCAACGTAAACTGGACTGAGTCCGCACTGTGATTAAACACCTACCCATGAGCTCAAGCCGATGAATATCACCGCGAGTGTCACCCCAGCACGGCACCCTCTGCTGTTATTGCTGGCCTGGCTACTCGTTTCCCCGGCGTGGGCAGCCGGAGAGCGACTGCCTATCTGGCAGATCCATAGTGATACTGCCGAGGTGGTATTACTGGGTTCGGTGCATATGGCCTATGCTGATATTTATCCGCTGCGAGCAGAGATCGAGGCAGCTTTCGCAGCGGCAGACACCCTGGTGGTTGAAGTCGATATCAGTGGGGCAAACAGCGCCAGAATTCAGCAACTGATGATGACCAGGGGTGTGTTACCTGACGGGGAGAGCCTGCAGCAGTATCTTTCCCCGCAGACCTGGATGCAGCTGCAAACCTACTTGCGCAGTCGGGCATTGCCGGTGGAGATGTTTGCCCGCTTACAGCCGGGTCTGGTCGTCACTACCTTGAGCAGTATGCGTATCGCGGAATTGGGAATGCGTCCGGAGCAGGGTATCGATAAGCATTTTTTACAGCAGGCCAGCGGCCAAAAAACGGTGTTGCAGCTGGAAACGGCGGAGCAGCAAATTGAGTTGTTACTGGATTTTCCTGACCCTGATTTGCTGATGTCCCAAACTCTGGTGCAGCTGGATGAAATTGATCTGTACCTGCGGCCCGTTTACGATGCCTGGCGCGACGGAGATGCGGCACAACTCAATCGTTTGTTGTTGCAAGAAGAGCGCCAGCGGCATCCACAGTTTTTGCCTATTTACGAGAAATTTTTCGACCAGCGTAATCGCGCCATGGCAGAGAAAATAACGGGCTATTTACGCGGTAATGGCCGCTATTTTGTCGTGGTTGGCGCAGGACATCTGGTTGGTGAGGAAGGTATTATCTCTTTGCTAAAACGCCGCGGGTATGCGGCGCAACAATTGTAATTTTTTGGGGAATATTTCATGCCTGAACACAAAATAACGGCGCTGGTGACCGGCGCTTCGGCCGGCCTTGGCGCGGAGTTTTGTCGGCAGCTGGCGCAGCGCTGCGATGTCATTATAGGCGTGGCCCGGCGCATCGAACCGCTCGTTGTGTTGGCGCAGGAATTGGCTGATACCGCAGAGATGCATGTGGTGCAGGCAGACCTGGGCACTATTGAGGGCGTGGCTCAGACGATGGAAGTGATTCGTCAGCAGGGCCCGGTAGACTACCTGGTCAATAATGCGGGCTTCAGTAGCTTCGGGCACTTCACCGACCTACCCATAGACAGCCAGCGCGATATGGTGAGTTTACACATTGATACCAGTATCACCCTGTGCCGAGCGGCTGTCCCGTTTATGCGGGAGTTGGGTGGCGGTTATGTTATCAATGTGTCATCCCTGGGTGCTTTTATGCCTGGCAAGGGATTGGCCGTATACGGCGCTACCAAGGCCTTCCTGAATTACTTTTCCCAAGCGCTGCAAGCGGAGCTGACAGGAACGGGAATAAAAGTGCAGGCGCTGTGTCCCGGCTATACCCGCACCGAATTTCACGACCCAATGGTGGCGGCAGGTTTTGATAACAGTCGCATCCCCTCCGAGATGTGGATGGACGCCGCTGAGGTGGTCAGTGCCAGTCTCGCGGCGCTGGATGATGAGCAGGTGCTATTAGTTCCGGGGCAGGTGAATAAAAATCTCGCGCGGATGGGATTGCAGCAGCAGCTAGATGCTTTGCAATAACAGGCGCTGCAAGATGCCTTTATAGATCGCGGCCAGTCGCGGCAGGTCGGCTGCCAGCACTTGCTCATTGAGCTTGTGAATGGTGGCATTGAT
>JBALVO010000140.1:0-9823 GCA_036961445.1 Halioglobus sp. | reverse complement strand
AGTCTGAGGACTCCTTCCGCGCTAGCGGCTAGGGTGGGGATGGTTCATTACATTAATGCCGTGAGGTTGAAATTGCCGCGCGAAAGTAAGGCGTATATTTTCAATAAATGGCGATTTAACAGCCAAGGCATTACACTCAGCTTGATCGGGTTAGGACAATAATAATGGCTAATAAATATGCGTTGATCGTCGGGATTAACAAATACCCCTACATGGAAGAAAAGTATCAGTTAGGGGGATGTGTGAATGATGCGAAACTCATTAAAAGCATCCTCGTGAATAAGTTTAATTTCGACGCCGCCAACATCGTTGAGCTCCACGATGAGCAGGCGACGCGAGATTCTATCCTGGCCGAAATGAATCGTCTGGCTGATGTGATAGCGAAGGACGACATCGTTGTTTTCCATTACAGCGGCCACGGCCATCAGTGCAAAGTGAAAAGTGAATACACAGACGAAGGTAGTGGGAAGGACAATTGCATTTTGCCCTGTGATGATTCCGAGCCTTCGCCTGAAGGGGAAATATGGAGAGAGATTCGCGACTACCAGATCAATGATTGGCTGCAACGTTTAGCCAGTAAAACGCGCTATACCACGCTTATATTTGACGCCTGTCACTCCGGAACGATGACTCGTGGCCCGGCGAGTACTGCCACCGCTCGCAGCATACCAACTGCGGGCCGCCCTCAAAGCCGAAGCGCGCCACTTTCTCGCGCTGCCACTGACGAGGTGAAGAGGGCGCCTGGCAAGGCCAGGCCGGGCGCCGGCGGCTGGCTGACGCTTAACGACAATTATGTCGTGATATCCGGTTGCAGAGACACGCAAACTTCCAAGGAAATGTACTTCACTCGCGATGGTGAGAGCGTCAAACACGGCGTGTTAACTTACAATCTTACCCACGCGCTGCTGCGGGCCAAGCCTGGTACTACTTACCGCGATGTCTTCGAACCAACCTGTTCCGGGGTGGTGTCTGGGGTCTCCGGGCAAAACCCGCAGATTGAAGGCGCCATCGACCGCGAGTTGTTCGGGGTTAAGGACATAGAGCCGCTGGCTTATATACCGATTTCAGACATTAATGGCGACAAAATCACTCTGGACGGCGGTGCCGCTCACGGTCTTCGCTGTGGTTCCATATGGGGTATTTACCCACCGGGGACGAAACAGGCAGAATCCGACCAAAGTGTTGGTGTCCTGAAAATCGATCACGTGGGAGCACTGTCATCAACCGCGTTGGTTGTTGAAAGTACGGGCGAGTTGGTTGTCGGTTCAAGATGCGTGGAGACGGAGGCAGTACCGTCAATAGATTGCCTGGAAGTGGACCTGAGTGGTCTTGCAAATGACGCCAAAGCGATCCTGCAGCCCGGTATTGAGAAATCCAGCTTATTGGCGCTTTCAACGACGGCCGGAACAGAAGACATACGGGCGAGCATTGTCGACTCCGCACCCTTGGGCGGTCCAAGCTGGGAATTTTATGAGGATGGCGATGTGACGTGTATGCCTCTGCACCGTGTGGATGAACCGGGGGTAGCTAAAATCTTGCTCGGCAACCTAGAGAAAATTGCCCGCTTTCGAAATGTTCTCCGGTTGGACAACCCCAACCCGGCGCTAAATGTGGAGTTCAATTTGTTCAAACAACAAAGCGATGGTGAACTACTGCTAGCGAACGGTGGGAACTGTGAATTTGACGAGAAGGATCCATTAGTTCTTGAGATATCGAATCATGAAACAGAAAAAACGATTTTTTTTAGCATACTCTGGATAAGTGCCTCGAAGGAAATTGGTCACTTCTATCCTCATAGAAAAGCGAGCGAGGAGCTCAGCCCGGGCAAAACTGTACACATTGGCCATGGCAAGAACAAGCTCACCGCTGCGCTGGGTAAGGAACATTTTGCCGATGTCGGCAGTGAGTCCTGCAAGGTGATTTTCTCTACCACAGAATCTGACTTCAGTTGGCTTAATCAGGAAAGTCTGCGATCAAGTGGTGACCCGGATTCCAGCGTAGCGGCTTTCGATGCGGCCTATACCGGCGCGGGTTCCGACGCTGCGGATGCGCAAGCGGACAAAGACAAGCCCGCTGTCGAGGACTGGGACGCTATTACAAGAAGCTTTATTCTCACGCGAACGCCAGGTTGACCCTGAATATGGCCGCTGAACTCCCCGTCGTATTTCTGGCTTTCGCCAATGCTTTGGATGACCATCTGGCTACTCTGAAGGAAGAGAGTAGAGATATTTTCCGGGCTTTGCAGCCCCTGGAACGAGACGGTAGCGTGGCGATTCACCGGGAGGAGAGCGCGCAGTTCGACGAGCTCTACCGGGACCTGATTACCTACAATGATCGCATAGTAATTTTCCACTACGGCGGTCACGCCGATGGCACGATGTTGCAGTTGGAAGGTGGCGTTGGTGGCGCCGGCGGAATAGCTGGGCTTCTGGGTCAACAAACCAGCTTGAAGCTGGTTTTTCTCAACGGCTGCGCAACTAGAGACCAGGTGAGATTACTGCATCAAGTAGGTGTGCCGGCAGTGATAGCTACATCAGTCAAAATCAATGACACCAAGGCCACAAAATTATCAACGGCGTTTTATTCTGCCCTCGCAGACGGGCAGAGTATTTTTGAAGCTTTTGATTTGGCCCGCAACTACGTTGACGGAAAGTTCGGCGGCGAGGATGGGTTCGACCTCAAAATAAATCGCTACCCGAACTATAACTTTGAAGAAGACGAAGAGGCGGGTGACAGTTTAAGCTGTGAATTTGAGTGGGCACTGTATACCCGCAGTGATTCCGCCGCCGATCTGGAGCAATGGCGTTTACCCGAAGCGCGCGAAGGCTGGCAAACTCAGCTTGAGGACAACGCAGGGCCCATACGAAGCCCAACTGGCGATCCGCTGCCAATCGAATATCGCAAGCGCACGCGTATTATTGACGTTCTGAATTGCCAATATTGCGGTACGTCCAGTTCGTGCCATGACCCAAAGGCTGCGTTGTGTCCGTTGTGTGGTTCCAAGGATACCGAACGCAGCACCGCGCAAACTGTAATTCCCGACCTGCTCGTGCCCTACGTGACGAGTGAGGAAGACGCACGCAGTATCGCTCTGTCGGCTTTGGAGGTAGTAGACCCGAAATCGATTCAGTTGCAACCGTTACTCCTTCCCTGCTGGTTGTTCGACGTCGACACACGCACGGCTCTGACGGCCCAGCGTGGGATGGTTGCAGACATGCATGCAGATTCGCTCGAACTGGAGTGGGAAGATGTAACAGATACTATTGACTTTGGCGTTGAGGCCTTTCCGGTTTCTGCCGGTAAATTCTCCATGGAACACAGGGCCAATTATCAGGATTGGGACTACACTAATGCAACGCCTGTTCAGCAGCTCAGTGCTACTAGGCCGTTTGTACCGTTGGAGCTTTCCATTGAGTCAGGTTTTGAAAAAGTCTCCGGGTATTTGCAAACCGAACTTGCGGCCGAGGCGTCCGATCGCATCGGTGGCCACCGGCAAAAAAATATTACGAGTGATATGCGCTATAAGAGTGTTGCGGCCCGTACTGTATTGTTGCCGCACTGGTGTGCGACGGTCAAACGGGACCAAGAAACGGCTTCTATTCTTATCAACGCGCAAAGCTCGGCAGTGAGTTTTCCATCACCACCGGGCAGCCATGCCATGACAAATGTGAGCAATTTATTGATGAACCAGAATAGTACGGATAAGAACGCGCAAGCTGCGAGAACCTCACTGCTAGTTTCAATTTATAGCGGGATAGGGATTGGCGTGATGGTGGGCCTGCTCATGGGTTTGGCAGCACCGCAGGGCGCAGATGCCAAGTCAGTGGTGAGTGTTTTTATCGGCGCAGTCGGTGTCGGTCTCGCCGCGCTGTTGGGGTTGAATGACCGGCATTTCAGTACTGCGAAAGGCTTGCGCATTGGGTCATTTGGTCTTGCCGTAGCAATTTCCGCGTTGTCGGGCATTTATGTTCGCGATAACAACTTACTTTCTCCGGGAATTGCTGAACGAGCGAAAGAGCTGAGAACTGTATTCAAAAAAATAGACGATGAACGTATTCTTGGCCTGCTGAGCACGACTGTCACAACAAAGAGTAATGCCGACGGAACCACGTCGCAGGTTGCTGTACAAAAGCTGGACCTGCGAAGCGGTCTGTTCTCGGCTGGCGGCGTTGATCGTTCGGTTTGTAATAAGTTGCGCACCAGTAACGATGATGCAGCAACTTCCAAAGGAGTTCTGAGGAATTTCCGTTATCGGGATGACGATGGCAAGCTCGGCTGGAAGGGCCTCGCCGACATGGCTGAGAAGCAGCTTTTGGAACCGGATCAAAAGGAGCTTCTTTTTATAGCAAGAGATGCCGCCTGTGGTTTTATACCTGGCACCACGCCATTAATACCAGGTTCGGAGCAATGCGAAAGCATTTCCTCAGAAAGCCTGTCCATCGAAAAATTAAGGTCGAAATTCGCCTCAATACCCGAGTTGGCAAAGGTGCTTCGTTTGGTCGATGAAAGAATTTCCTTGGAAGGACGAGAAACTAGCCTCAAACTTCTCGCTCCCGTTTTGTGTTCAAAAAATATTCAGAATAAAGAGTGAGCCACTATGATTTTTGCATTTCGGACTGTTAATGCAGTGATGAAAAGAAAGATTCTTATTCCGTTGCTGGCGATCATCTGTATGCCGGTATTAGCGCAACTGGACGCCGATGCGACGCATAATTCCGTGGTTCGGGTCGTCGTCGATGATGGCGGTGAGGTTGGTGTAGCCAGCGGATTTGTTTGGAAGGAAAAAAACCTTGTCATTACCTCTCTACATGCCGTACGGCCAAAGCCGGCGAAAATTACCGTGGAGTGCCGTGATACGCCTTACAAAGCGAGAGTCCACAAGTTTTTTCGAGACGCTGATCTTGTGCTGTTAGAAACAGAGGCAGATATGGCGAGCTGTTCGCCATTAAGCAAGATACGCCCCGAGAGTCCGAAGCTCGATGGCAAAACACGTCTTACCGCTTTCGGATTTAAACCGGATGTGACGGCCAGCACTACCAAGGATCTCAGGAGAGGCTCGGCCAGTAGTAACAAACTGAGAGATCTTATTACAGATGATCTCGTCATACCCATGCAGACATTAAATTTGCCGTCTATCGACCTGGAGGTTCATTTCGTTACAGGTGGAATATATAAGGGCTACTCCGGAGGCCCGGTGTTTGATGAGAATGGTGATCTGGTAGGAATTGTCGAAGGTGGGCTCGATAAGGGTATGTCCGATCATAACTGGCTAATTCCGGCCGAGAATATTGCCCTTTTACTGGGTTCTTCACCGGTGGACGATGCACCAGCTGATCTGAATGATGCTGCCTATTACTACTCGGTTGTACGTAGCAAGCGCACTTCACCAGAAAGTTACATTGAATTTGAAGATAGTGGCTACAGCTATAGATGGCTAAAAACAAAAACCAGATCCTTCGAGCAGCTCCGCCAGTCTTCAGACCCTGCCGAAGGCCTGGAGGATCTCTGGGCTACTCTTCTCCCTGAAGTGGAGACCTCTGCCGAAGGCAACTTGCAATTTGATATCTATGAAGAGGAGGGTTTGGGTCTGGTTATTGCCGTACCTGCGGGGCGGCCACTTGTTTATCAACAAGAGGATGGTGACTGGACTCTGGGTGCCACTGATACCTCCGGGGAACAAGCGACAATGACGATTCAGCACGGAAGATATCAATTCGAAGACGCAAACGGGGACGCGATTGACCCTAGTCACGACGATTTCTTCGAGTTCGCGGTAGACAGTGATCTTAAGGTTTGTGAAAGTGAGGCGTTGACCTGTTCTTTACAAGACGAACACTTTCGTCTAGTTGATTTCGGCGCCGGCAATAGGATTTTACGGGTGGGGTACGATATTGAAAATGAGAGCGATGGAGATAGAGTCTATCTTTACAAAAGCCTTATTGTTAAAGGAGACAATGTACTGGTAGTGGAGACAATACTGAACTTTGGAGAGGGCAGTACCGTGTTAAGGTGTTTCGAGGAGGGCTCCGCGGAGAACTGCGGTGAGTCCTTCTGGGGTCCTGCTTCATTCATGCTGTCCGCCGCCTTGACCAGTATTTCCAGTTTAGGCGTTGAGGGTATTGAGCCAGTGGTAATAACGCCATTCGATTATGAATGCGAGAATTGCGAAGAAGACCCTGCCGACACCATCGAAGAACAAGCCCAGGCGGAATCGTATTATTCCGAGGCAGTTTCCGCGCCCGTTGTAGCGGCCCCTGATGGCCCTGCGGGGCTTGTGTATTATTTTCTAGAAGACGGCGAAATAGCGTTCCAGCATGTACAGGGCACTGACTGGTTTATCAACGTAAATGGAGAGCCCGTGGAAGCGATAGAACAACGCCGCGATACTTTGGACGGCGCTATCTATGCATTTTTACTGTATGGCACTTCTTCCTACGCGGTTCCAATCACAGGGGGGTATTACTTCACCGCAGTGCCCGGCGGTGAGTGGGTACAGGCGTCTGCTGTATACCCGCTGGCTGACGAGGTCCCCGAGCTGACGGTGACCTATTATCTTGAAGAGGGTGAAATTGCTTTCCAGCAGGTAGTAGAGGGCAGTGACTGGCTTATCAATGTTAATGGAGAGGCTGTAGACGCTACCGAAGTGGAGCGAGAGCTTTGGACTGACGACAAGACTTACGCCATTCTTCAGTACGGTACCTCATCCTATGCCGTTCCTCTGGTAGGAGGGCAGTATTACACCGCCGTAGCCGGCGGAAGCTGGACGCCTGCGCGGGTTGTACAGATCGTCCAGTAAGCTGCAGGACACAGGCCTCTCTGAGCCCCGACAGCTTTGGTGCGAGGGGCTGGTTAGCCGTTCTTCACCACAATCAGATAGCGCAAGCTTGTCAGATCGACATGAAGTTCTCTCACACCAGCATGTCTGGAGGGATGCTTACCGGTTATCTGGCTTTCCTGGCCGATTATCGGGCTTTCCAGGTCGATTGTCTGGCTTTCCAGGTCGATTGTCTGGCTTCCCGGGTCGATTGTCTGGCTTACCAGGACGATCTGCGGGGGGGTCGATCGCAACTGACTGATTTGCTGCTACTGCTTTTTGCATAACCACTTTCACCATCTGGATTCGTTGTGCCAGTAAGCATAGACTGACATCCTAAGAAACGCCATCTGTTCACCGCGAACTTTTACTCTGGGCTTTCTGAAATGAATAAGAGAAGGGGATAGTCACCAGTTTGTCAGTATTCTTTAGTCAATTAGTAGCTGAGCTTCGCCGCCGCAAGGTGGTGCCAGTGGTCGCTGCCTATACTGTCGCGAGTTGGTTGGTATTGCAGATCGCCGAGGTCACTTTTGAACCCCTCGGTCTGCCGCAGGGCAGTATCCGGGTACTGATTGTTTCAGCGATTGCAGCTTTTCCCGCCGTTTTTTTCCTGGCGTGGTTAATCGATTTTCAGCAACAGGGAATGATGTTCGACCTGCCTCTATGGTCCGGAGGTAGGGAGCCTCCTACGGAACAGAAGAAATCCAGTCAGCTACTCGCAATAATGATGTGTGCGTTTGTGCTTGCAGGCACTTATGCTCTGGTTGTCTATTTACTTAAACAATTTCCCACGTCAGAGCCGCCCGTTGCCGAACGTTTGGAGACATTTTATCCACCGAACTCCATTGCCGTCCTGGCATTCGAAAATTTTGATGGGCACCCCGAATCTGACTATTTCGCCGCTGGCCTTGCGGAGGAGATCTTGAACTTCCTTGCGGGCATGAAGGAGTTGAATGTTGCGGCCAGAACATCATCCTTTCGGTTTCGTGGCGAGCAGGTTGATATTCGGGAAGTGGCCAAACTGCTGAATGTTAAACACGTTCTAGAAGGTAGTGTCCGCCGCGAGGGCAACCGAATTCGCGTGACAGCCCAGCTTATCGACGGTGTGGAGGGTTACCATGATTGGAGCAAAACCTATGATCGTACGATGGACGATATATTCGCGATACAGCGGGAAATTGCAGCTGCGGTAGTGAATGAGCTAAAAATTGCGCTTTCCGTAGATTCAGAAACTCGCCTACTGGAAACACCCACACAAAATATTGACGCCTACATATTCTATCTACAAGGGCAGGAAAAACTTCGCAGTTCCCAGGATGCAGATGTAGTGATTATCGCAAAGCAGCTTTTCCATCAGGCTCTTTTGATTGATCAATCATTCTCACGCGCCTACGCCGGTATTTGTGAGGCTGACCTGCGGCTCTATGAAATTTCCAATGACACCGATGATTTTGCCGAGGCTGAGGAGGCCTGCGCCCAGGCAAAAAATCTCAATAGCGGTTTTAATA
The DNA here is from genome assembly GCA_036961445.1 of Halioglobus sp. Classification (GTDB taxonomy): domain Bacteria; phylum Pseudomonadota; class Gammaproteobacteria; order Pseudomonadales; family Halieaceae; genus JBALVO01. The sequence goes on along the minus strand of JBALVO010000140.1, from coordinate 1,501 downwards.
GCGATGTTCAGCTGGCTCTTGGGCGACTTTATCGGTATCGCGGCTGGTATGAGAAGGCCGCGGAGGAATTAAATTCAGCGATTGCGATATCACCGACGGCGGTTGACGTTTATATCGAACTTGGAGAGGTGCTTGCCGCGCAACATAAATACGACGCGGCGGAAGCCGCACTTCTGCGAGCGGTAGACCTTAAAAGAAACTACTGGAAGGCGCACGAGGCACTGGCCCATTTCTACTACGGCACCGAGCGATATAGTGAAGCGGCTAAAGAGTACGAGATTGTTACGCGATTGACACCCGATGTTGCAACCAGTTTTGCGAACATTGGCACAGCCTACTGGATGATGGGAGATACGCAGAAAGCGCGGCTGGCCTATGAACGATCCTTGCAGCTAAAGCCTTCCCGGCAGGCCTATACCAATATAGGCATGTTCTACTATTACGCGGGCCAGTTTGATGCAGCGGCGAACATGCAAAAGCTGGCCCTTGATTATGCACCTGATGACCACCGGGTTTGGGGGCGCCTTGCAGAGAGCTATCGTTTTGTTCCTGACAAGGAGGCTGAGTCGCTATCTGCATATGATCGGGCTGTTGAACTTGCGCTCAGTAATCTTGAGGTGAACGAAGAGGACTGGTCGACTCGCGGGCTTCTGGGTTTGTACTACGCTCACCTTGGCCAGGTTGATGAGGCGCTACAGGTGCTTGAACTTGCGCTGGAACAGTCGCAACGAAATCCGGAAGTACTTTATCTCTATTCGCTTGCACTGTTGAAAGTGGGCAAAACTGACGATGCTCTGACGGTGTTGGAAGAGGCGGTAGAAGTGGAGGGCGTGTATCGGCAGTTCATTGCCACAGACCCTGACTTGCAAAGTCTCAAGGGCTACGAGCGTTTTACTCGGCTGCTGCCAACACTGGGTGATACAGGTTAAGGGTACCGCCAAGTTAAACCTCTGATATCGGTATGATCGGAGGATGAATGCTTATAAACGCCATCGTGTCCCTGGCGAATTGGTATTCAGGCTGCCACTGGAAGATCAAAAAATCCGCGGCAGTGCTTGTTCCACCGATAGTCCTTGATGTCGATGACATTGCTAGTCAATATTTCGACTGGCGTAGCTCCATTCCGACTTGTATGGCATCGATGCTGGTTGAAATAGCACTGATATTCACGCAGCTTATTTTCCCAGTCTGTCGCCGTCCAGAATAATGTATGATCCAGCAACTCCCGCCGAATACTACCAATCACTCGTTCAACAAACGGATGGGACATTGGTACATGTGACAATGATTTGATTTCCTCAATATCGAGAACACGCAGATTGGCCTTCCATCGGTGGTATTGAAAGAGCGGATCGTTGTCAGAGCTAAGATATCTCGGCCAGCTTTGTTTAGAAGTAGCCTGATTGAACATCTTGCACAGTACCGGCCCATCAACGTGACCAGCATGCACGCCAAAGCCGATGATCCTGCGCGTGTACTGGTCCATGACGACCATTACCCA